>CAZUDU010000118.1:0-4990 GCA_964619455.1 uncultured Faecalibacterium sp. | reverse complement strand
TAACCGAAAGCGAGGCATTTTATCATGAACGATTTTGCAAAGAACGCACTGGGCGGTCTGTTTGGCGGCAACGCTTCCGCTGGCGATATGCTCTCCAAGCTGGGCGGCATGATCCCGGACGAAGTGAGCCAGAAGCTGATGGCGCAGGCAGGCGATCTGCTGAAGAACGAGAAGCTCGCCCCCTACACCAAGTACATCGCTGAGATCGCCGCACGCTCCAAGGGCGAGAACATCTCCCTTGATGCTGTGCAGGATGTTCTGGAAAAGCTGGTGGAAAAGACCGGCGCAGACAAGATCGACACCCTGTGCAGCCTGCTGAAAAAGCTCCAGAAAGAGGACGAGGCCAAGCAGACCTTCTCCCGCCTGCTGGAAATGGCAAAGGATCTTCTGCCCAAGGCATAACGCCACGCACACGCACAGCGGGCAGCCGGAGACCGGCTGCCCGCTGTTTTGCGCCAAAAAAGCCCTCCCGGGTCTCCCGGGAGGGCTTTTGCACTTTTTTAGAGGATCCGTTCTCAGTGCTCTGCGCACAGACCGCACGCTGCACAGGCACTGGGGGTCGCCGCGCAGCCGCCCAGAGCCGTTTCACGCAGCTCCACAGGCAGGCGCTTGCCCACCGTGTACATCGCGTCCAGCATCTGATCAAAGGGGATGAGCTGCGCAATACCGCTCAGCGACAGCTCTGCCGCGATCAGTGCGTTGGCAACGCCTGCTGCGTTGCGGTTCTGGCAGGGGTACTCCACCAGACCGCCCACCGGGTCACAGACCAGACCCAGCATATTCATCAGCACCGTAGAGGCTGCATCCAGACACTGCTCCGGCGTGCCGCCCATCAGCTCGACCGCTGCGGAAGCCGCCATTGCGGATGCCACACCGACCTCTGCCTGACAGCCGCCCACAGCGCCTGCCACGGTCGCATTGCGCATAGCAAGGTAGCCCACAGCGCCCGCGTTGAACAGCGCATCCACGATGCGTGCCTCCGAGATATGGTAGACTTCCTGCATGGCGAGCATCAGACCCGGCACCACACCGGCAGAACCGGCGGTAGGAGCTGCCACGATCAGACCCATCGAGGCGTTGACCTCCAGCACAGCCATTGCGTAGGTGATGGCCTTTTGCAGCACATCACCGCAGATGCTCTTGCCCTTGGTGCGGTGAGCTTCCAGCTTTTTTGCCTCGCCGCCGATCAGACCGCCCATCGACTTGACCGGTTTTTTGAGCGGCTGCTGGGCAGAATTACGCATGATCTCCCATGCGTGGAGCATCCGGTGCTCCACGGTATCCCGCGGAGTCTCGCCCAGAATGCACTCGCGCTGGCGCATCACTTCGGAGATGGGCAGTTGGTTCGCTTTACACAGCTCCAACAGTTCCTTTGCGGACTTGAAATCCATATCCATCCTGCACCCTCCTTATCGCTGCACGACCATAACGTCCTTGATGTTCGGGTTCTGGCGCAGCAGGGCATCCACGCCCTCCGGCAGCCGTTCGTCCGACTCCACGATCGTGTATGCCGTGTGACCCTTTGCCTCGCGGAACAAACGCATAAAGGCAATGTTCACGTTGTGTGCGCTGAGCACATTGGTGATGTGCGCCACAACACCGGGCTTGTCCTGCTGCACCACGATCAGTGCATTGTATTCGCCCGTAAAATCGACCTGCACACCGTTGATCCGCACGATGCGCACCTTGCCGCCGCCCAGAGACTCGCCGCGCACAGTCATCACCTGACCTGCCGCGTTCTGCATCCGGATATCCACCGTGTTGGGGTGAACATCCGTCTCCTGCTCGTTGGGGGTAAAGCTGTACGCCAGCCCCCGCTCGGTCGCAATGGCAAACGAATCACGGATGCGGGTATCATCGGCGGAAAAGCCCAGAATGCCGCCCAGAAGCGCACGGTCGGTGCCGTGACCGTGATAGGTCTTGGCAAAGGAACCGTAAAGGGTGAAATCTGCCCGGCGCAGCGGCGGGGCGATCATCTTCTGCGCCAGATACGCAATGATCTCTGCACCCGCCGTATGAGAACTGGATGGACCGATCATGTTCGGACCCAACACATCGAACACACTGATAAATGCCATGGGTTTTCCTCCTGTTTGAACGATTTGCCTGCTCGCAATTATTATACCAGTTTCAGCACGATCCACAAGGGACTTGATTTATTTTGCAGCCGCCTTGTTGATGAACTTCTGGTAGATGGTCTCCACGATGACGCCGATGGCGTTGTCGCCGGAAACGTTGCATGCAGTGCCAAAGGAGTCCTGCGTAATGTACAGAGCCACCATGATGGCGCAGATGGGGCCATTGGGGTCACCCGCCTCTGCACCGAAGATCATGTACAGGAAGGGCAGAGCGGTCATGATGGAGCCGCCGGGAGCGCCGGGAGAAGCGACCATTGCAACGCCCAGAGTCATGATGAAGGGAACGACGGTCGCCAGGCTGATGGGCAGCTGGTTCATCAGGCAGACTGCGGTCGCGCAGGCCGTGATGGTGATCATGGAACCAGCCATGTGGATGTTGGCGCACAGGGGCACAACGAAGTTGCGGATCTGCTCGCTGACACCGTCAGCCTCTGCACACTGCAGGTTGACCGGGATGGTCGCCGCAGAGCTCTGGGTGCCCAGAGCGGTGGTGTAGCCGGGGATCTGGTTCTTGATCATGGTGATGGGGTTCTTGTGACTGACAGCACCTGCAATGATGAACTGGATCACGATGCAGATCAGGTGCATTGCGATGACGACCAGGAACACCTTCCACAGGATGCTCAGGATGGCAAAGGTCTTGCCGGACTTGGTCATGTCAATGAAGGTACCGCAGACGTACAGGGGCAGCAGGGGGATGATGACCGAGTGCAGCACCTGATCGATGATGGCGGAGAAGTCCTTCATGCAATTGTAAAGGGTATCGCTGATGGTCTTGCCGCGCAGGGTGGACAGGCACAGACCCATCACGAATGCGAGGACGACCGCAGACAGGGTGTCCAGGATCGGCTCGATCTCGATCGAGATGTAGCTTGCCAGCGAAACGCCTGCCGTTGCCGCGATCTGCTCCAGAGCGCCCTCGCTCATGAAGCTGGGGAACAGGCTTGCAGACACCAGATAGGATGCCGAGCCTGCGATCAGGGTAGAGCCGTAAGCCAGTGCGACCGTGATGATCAGCAGCTTACCTGCGCCGTTCTCCAAGTCTGCGATGCCCATGGTGACATAGGCAACGATCATCAGCGGGATGATGAACTTGAGGAAGGAGCTGAAGATGCCGGATGCGGTCACGATGACGCGGCAGAACCACACCGGGAAGAACTGACCGATCACGATGCCCAGAACGATCGCAATCAGCAGCTTGGGCAGCAAGCCGAGTTTGAATTGCTTCTTTTCCATAATGAAACCTCCTGTTTTTTGTCAATTTCACAATTGACTTGTTGACGTTTTTAGTATAACATGTGCAGTAGAATGATTCAAATTCAAAAAAGAAAACAAATCGTTGAAAAATTTTAATAGCAAAGAAACTATATCGCAGCAAAGAAAAAGGAGCCTGTTATGGAGATCCGCCAGCTCATCACCCTGATCCGCGCCGCACAGTTCCAGAGCTTTTCCAAAGCGGCTGAAAGCCTTGGCTACTCCCAGTCCGCCGTCACGGTACAGATCCGTGCGCTGGAGGACGAGCTGGGCGTGCGCCTGTTCGACCGCATGGGCAAGCGGGTGGTGCTCACCACGCAGGGGGCGCATTTTCTGGAGCGCGCCAACCGCATTCTGGACGAGGTCTTTCAGGCAAAGCAGTCCATGCGGGACGGCGGCGAGCTGACCGGCACACTGCACATCGGCACGCTGGAATCCCTCTGCTTTTACCGGCTGCCGCCCCTGCTCAACCGGTTCCGCACCGCGCACCCCAAGGTCTCGCTGCGGGTCTCGACCGGCTCTCCGGAGGAGATGATCGAGAAGATGGAGCGCGGAGATGTGGATCTGATCTGCATTCTGGACGAGCCGCACTACTCCAACAACTGGATCAAGTGCGTTGAGATGCCGGAAGAGGTCGTGTTCGTCTGTTCGTCCTCCCTCCGTCTGCCGCCGGAGCCGCTGCTCGTGGAGCATCTGCTGGACAAGCCTTTTTTTCTCACCGAGCGGGACGCAAACTACCGCCGCCGGTTCGATCTGTTCCTCGCCGCAAAGCAGATCGAGCTGACCCCTGTGCTGGAGATCAGCGATACCTCCTTTATCATCAAAATGCTGGAAAGCAGCGAGGGCATCTCGCTGCTGCCGCGCTTTGCCGTTGCCGACAGCGTTGCCGCCGGGCGGCTTCGCATCCTGAACGTATCGGATTTCCACATTACAATGTACCGCCAGATGTTCTACCACAAGGACAAATGGTGCACCCCGGAGATGACCGCCTTTTTGCAGGTCGCCGCCGTGCCCTGACCCTGCCCACACACAAACAAAACCGCGCCCCGGCTCTGTACCAGACAGAAAACCGGGGCGCGGTCATTTTTTCTTTTGCCCGATCAGCCGGGCACAGCCTGTTTATGCCTTCTGGGTCTTAAAGGCATGCTTTGCATCCTTGTACGCACGGTACTCCGGGGTCTTGCGCAGCTTGCGGCTGCCCAGCACCCACAGTGCCGTGAATACCAGGAAGAAGAAGCTCGCCGCACAGGCAACGATCATGCAGATGGTGATGACCATCGGGGTGACCTTTTCGATCGTGGTATTTGCACCCACACCGTTCATGCCGGAGGAGTTTGCCAGAGCGTACAGGTTATGGTGGCATGCCTCACGCATCGCGTTGACGATCACGCCGTCCTCCTTGTACTTGGGCAGGAGGTTGGTGACGTAGGGCAGCATCGCGTCTGCGGTGGTCACGCCGCCTGCCATCACGAGGTCGGCGCCGTTGCAGTAGGTAACAAGGATGTTATCGGTGATGGACATGCCGTTGTTGCCCCACTCCTCGCGCATGATGCCGGTCATCAGACCCTTATGACCGCCGGACCAGATGGTGCCCCAGC
>CAZUDU010000117.1:0-4998 GCA_964619455.1 uncultured Faecalibacterium sp. | reverse complement strand
CATGCGTCACAGCACCAATAATCTTCCCATCTTGCAAAATGGGCGAACCACTCATCCCTTGCACAATACCGCCGGTCTGGGCAAGCAGACGCTTATCCGTTACCCGCAGGATCATGTTGCGGGTGGTGCTTGCATCGTTGATCTTCTCGATCTCCACCGTGTATGTCTGCGGGATCTGCCCGGAAACGGTCGTCAGGATCTCAGCCTTGCCCGTCCGGATCTCCTGCGCGAAGGCGGCAGGCAGTTTTTGCCCTGCAAAGGCTGCGCTGGTCGTCCCATACACACCGTTTTCGCGGTTGCTGCGGATGGTGCCCAGCGACTCTCCGCTGACAAAATGACCTTTCAGCTCGCCGGGGCTGCCCGCTGTACCACGGGTACAGCCCACGATCTCACACGCCACGATCTCACCGCTGCGCAGAGCAACGCTCTCGCCGGTATCGCTGTCGCTGATGGGATGCCCCAGCCCCGCAAAAACGCCTTTTTCCTCCCATACAAAGGTCAGCGTACCGACCCCGGCGGAGGAATCCCGCACCCACATCCCCGCACGCCACTTCTGTGCCGATGCGTCCCACACCGGGGTCAAGCGGGTGCTGCGCTGCTCGCCGCTCCGGACGTAGACCACCTCCACCGCTCTGCCCTCTGCCGCTGCCAGAACATCTGCCACTGCATCGTTGCTCTTTGTCTGTGCGCCGTCCATCCGGATCACCCGGTCTCCCATCCGCAGCCCCGCCTGTTTTGCGGGGTTCACCGTTCCCTCTGCGGTGTTCAGATCCGAAAAGCCGACCACGAGCGCCCCTTCCGAGAACATCTTCACCCCGAACGGTGTGCCGCAGACCGTGACCACCGGACGTTCCAGAACCGTTGTGCGGATGGTCTTGACCGGCAGCCAGCCGCCCAGTGCAAAGGTCGTCTGGTAGCTGCCCACCGCGCGGGTGCTTGCCGCGTGGTGGGCACCAAGGCTGCGCTGCGGCTGCACCCATGCAAACCGTGCCAGTGCAGGGGTCTGCCCCGGTTCCACCCGGATCTGTTCCGGCAGGCTGTGCCAAAGCCAGCCCAGCGCCACCGTCAGCGCGACCAAAAGATAAGACGCCGCAATGGCGACAGCGCGGCTCCGTGTCCTTCGAGCCATACAACTTGCACTTCCTTTTTTGCAGATGCGTTCCCCTTAGTATGCCCGTGCCGCGGTACTTCATCCGCGCCGCCCTGTGCAAAAATCAGTTGCTTTTTTGTACGCTTGTTTTTATAATAGAAGTAATTGCCGGAGGTACTCTGCCTCCGGTCAGAAAGGAATCTTCATCATGATCTTTGTTCCCCTGCTGCACTACTTCAAATGCAAGAATATTTACAGCGGCAACGAATACGGTCTGCGCTACCGCCTGACCCCCGGCAAACGCACCGTCCCCGATCCGGACGGCGGTGAGGGCGCACAAAAAGAGGAAAGCATCCTCACGCTGGACTACTGGCCCGACCCGTGGACGCTGGAAATGACCGACCCCGCCCTGCGCAGGCAGGAGGTCTTTCCGCTCAACGATGACGGCAGAGCCGCCGCCGCACATTGTCTGGAAGAAGCCTTCAATGCCGACCCCGACAAATGGAAAAGCTGCCCCGATATGCTGGACTGCGACCCGTGGCAGCCGCAGTCCGAAGAATGACCGCACAGTGAGGAAATCATGATCTATCGTTTAAAAGAACTCAAAGGCGATACCATCGCCGTTCCGCAGCTCGTCTTTTCTAAGCTGGGCATTGCTGAAGAATACAACGTCCGTGTTGCCCTGTATGTGCTGGCGACCGGTGTGACCGACCCGGACAAGCTCTGTGCGGACCTCAAGCTGCGCAGCCGCATCAGCGCCGAAAGCGCACTCTCCTTCTGGGCGGGTGCCGGGCTTTTGGAGCGCTACGAAGAGAACGCCGCACCGGGTGCCGAGCCAAGCACCCCTGCCCCCATGACATGGGCAGAGATCGCCGCCGCCAGCCGCACCGACCCGATGATCTCCAGCCTGATCGACTGTGCACAGACTGGTTTTGCCCGCCCGCTGACCCACAAGGAGATGGAAAAGCTGGTCAACCTCTATGTACAGGAGGGCTTCGCGCCGGAGACCGTCATGCTCTGTGTGGCCTATGTTTCAAGCTGCGGCAAGCGTACCCTTGCTGCCGTGAGCCACGAGCTGAAGGTCTGGCGCGCAGAGGGCGTAGAGACCGGCGAACAGGCAGACACTCACCTCAGACTGCTTGCTTTGCGCAAGGAGCGCGAGCAGTATGTCAGCGGACTGCTGGGCATCCCGGACAGTGAGCTGACGCTGGGCGGGCGTAAAGCCATCGCGCGCTGGTACGAGGTATACGGCTACGATGATGCAATGGTGCAGGAAGCCGCCGTGCAGGCAGGTGCCAAGCGTGATCTGTGGTACTGGAACAGCATCCTCAAGACATGGAACGCCAAGGGTCTGCGCAACGTGCACGATGTGCGCGGGCCGGTCGCCATCGCAGGGGCAAGCCGCAACCTCCGGGTGGACCGCGAGACCCCCAGCGGAAACGATTTTCTCAAGAACGCGGCACGCCGCCGCCCGCTCAAAAAGAAACCGGAATGATCCCCGGCATAAGGAGAGCCTATGCGTACCAAAAACGAACTGTACCAAGCCGCTCAGCGCACGGTTGCGGCACGCCGCCAGACCGCACGCGCACTGGCAGAGGATGCCCGCGCTGAGGCCGAAGCCGCCATCCCCGCGCTGCGCCATGCAGAGGAAGAAGTGCGCCAGCGCGGCATCCGCTGTGCGCTCGCCGGTGCTTCCGGCAAAGACCGCACCGAAGCTGCCGCCGCCTTTGCCGAAGCGCAGCAGAAGCTTGCCGCACTGCTGGCTGCCAGCGGGCGGGCAGCAGACGCACTGGAGCCAAAATTCACCTGCAAGAAATGTCAGGACACCGGCGTGGCAGACGGCCACACCTGCGGCTGTGTGCGCCGGGTGATGCAGAAGCTGCGCCGCGAGGAAATTGAAGCGCTTTCCAGCCTGTCCATTTCCAGCTTTGACACAATGGAGCTGCGCTATTACCCCAACCGTATGGATGAAAAGCTGGGCGAACCAGTGCGCACCTATATGGGCGAACTTCTGGGCGACCTGCGCAGCTACGCGGAGGATTTCGACCACCGCAGCGAAAGCCTGATGCTGCTGGGCAACGCCGGGCTGGGCAAGACCCACGCGGCGCTCGCCATTGCAGGCATCGTGCTGGAACGTGGTTTTGATGTGATCTACGTTTCCAGCCCGGACTTTTTCTCCAAGCTCGAAGGCTTGCACTTCGGCTCTGACCCCGCCGGGGAGGAAGAAGCTCTTTTGCAGACCGCTTCCAACGCCGATCTGCTGATCCTGGACGATCTGGGCACCGAGTTCAACTCCCAGTTCCTCATCAGCACCCTGTACAGCCTGCTGAACAACCGCCTTGGCGCAAAGCTGCCTACCATCATCACTACCAACATCACCGATGGCTCCCTGCTGGAAAAGCTCTACACCGAAAAGATCTCCAGCCGCCTGTCCTCCTTTGTCCCCTGCCTGTTCGTGGGCGAGGATATCCGCCATTTGAAGGCGGAGGAATGATTTTATACGTCCAACAAAAGAGACCCGACGCTTTCTGCAAAGCATCGGGTCTCTTTTGTTACACATTCACGCCGCCGGGTTATTCCTCAGCCCCAGTTTTTTACGGGTGACAAAATAATACGGGATCTCAAACAGCAGCATCACGCTCCAGCCGATCGCGCAGGAGAACGCAATGCCCGTTATCCCCATGCGGGGCGCAAGGAACATGGTGCAAACTGTGCGGCAGGAAGTTTGCAGCAGTGTGCCCAGCATGGTCGTGTACATCTTGCCTACGCCGCGGTAAAAGCCCTGAAATCCGTTCGTCATTGCCGGGAACAGATAGAACAGTGCCATGTAGCCCAGATACCGGCTGCCGATCGCTACGACCTCGGCGGCGTTTTCTCCGGTCACAAACAGGCTGACGATCGGGGTGCGCAAAGCCAGCACGATGGCGGCGATCAATCCCCAGTAGCACACTTCCAGCCGAAGCCCTGCCGCGAAGCCGGCATGCACCCGGTGCGGCTTTTGAGCACCGCGGTTTTGCGCCGTATAGGTCGAGATGGCGGCCGAGATGCTCTGCTCCGGGATGCAGGCAAAGTCGTCCACCCGCGTCACCGCGTTGTAGGCGGCAATGGTCGTAACACCCAGCGAGTTGACTGCCCCCTGGATCAGCACCTTACCCACCGGCTGGATCGCCTGCTGCAACGCTGTGGGTGCACCATACCGGCAGATTTGTTTCACCAGCTTCGGGTCGATTTTCCAATGGTTCTTTTGGGGCCAGAGCTGCGGCATCCTGCGCACAAAATACCCCCACGCCAGCGCAGCACTCACCGCCTCTGCCACCACGGTCGTGGCGGCACTGCAGGTCACCCCAAAGCCCAGCAACCCTAAGAAGATCAAGTCCAGCACGCCGTTCAGCACCGCCGAGAATGCCAGAAACCGGAGCGGCGTTTTGGAGTCTCCCACACTCTTCAGCGCGGATGCCAGCGCATTGTAGAAGAAGGTGAACGGCATCCCCAAAAAGGTGATGCGCAGGTACAGCACGGTAATGCCGTAGATCTCTGCCGGAACGTCCATGCCATGCAAAATCGCCGGAGCCAGCACAAGCCCCGCCGCCGTTGCCGCGCCGCACAACACACCGCCGAACAGCAGGGTCGTTGCCAGCGTCCGGCGCAGCTTTTCAGTATCTTTTGCACCAAAAGCTTCGCTCATCAGCACGCCGGTGCCGATGCAAAGCCCTGTGATCGCCAAAATCGCAAGGTTCATGACCGGCGCTGCGATACCCTCTGCCGCAAGCGCTTCCTTGCCGATGAACCGCCCCGCAATGATCGAGTCGATGGCATTGTAAGACAGCTGCATCCAGTTGCCCAGCAACAGCGGCAGCGCATAGCGCCACAAATGGCTCTGCGGCTTGCCGATGGTCATATCGCGCATA
>CAZUDU010000116.1:0-5019 GCA_964619455.1 uncultured Faecalibacterium sp. | reverse complement strand
CCGGAGAAGCCGGGCAAAGCATGATCCGAAGACGAGGGTGACCTCGTCTTTTTTGTAGGATGGCAGAGTGCACAAAGAACGACCGAAGACTTTGTGCAAGCCGCGAAGGAGAAAAAAGCTGAGCCGGAAGTGGATGGCAGATTAGGCAGAAAAAGCGACAGGTTGTGCCGAAAAAAGAGATCCTGAAAAGGAATGCGCTATACTAAAAACACGAAAGATGCACCTTTAAGGAGGAACTTTTATGAAAAGTGAACGAACGAGACTCACGATCAGAAGAGGTGTCGCGGCAGTGATGGCTTTTCTGATGCTGGTGACCGTTGCAGGCTCAACATTGATGTTTGAGTATGCCGGTGCGATCAATAAGGCGCTGAACGTCAGCACCACCAAGATCGTGACGGTGGGCGATGGCGAAGTGACTAACACGGCATACTACGACAGCGAGTTCGGAACGGACTATACCAACAAGCAGGCTGCTCTCCGCTTGGAGATGGCAGTTGCGGCAGAGAACGTTTTGCAGGCAGAAGAGGGCGTCGTTTTGCTCAGGAACGACAACGCAGCTCTGCCGCTTGCGGAAGGCAGTGCGGTGACCATTTTTGGAAATGGCTCCTACAACTCCAATGCGAGCAGCTCGTCGGTCGCATCCATTTCGACCATGACCTTCAACTCTTCGATGCAGAAGGTCCTTGGCGAGGGCAATGTCAATATCACGCTGGCAGATAATGTTTACAGCAAGCTGAGCAAGACCACCAGCACCGAAGTAGTGGAAGCACCCATCAGCGATGTGCGTGCGTACGAGTCGAGCTGGCAGAACGGCTACAACGATGCGGCACTGGTCGTGCTGACCCGCATGGGCGGCGAAAGCAAGGATCCTGCGATGTACACGGCAGACGGCCGCCACTATCTGGGTCTGTCTGCTAACGAGGAAGCTTTGATGAGCTACCTGTGCGAGCAGAAATCGAAAGGCGTTTTTGACAAGATTGTCGTCGTGCTCAACTCTGAGCAGGCAATGGAGCTGGACTGGCTGGATCAGTACGGCGTGGATGCCTGCCTTGTGATGGGTGTGCCCGGTGCTGTGGGTTATGAGGGCCTGGCAAACGTGATCTCCGGCAAGACCAACCCTTCCGGCCATACGGTGGATACCTATGCGACAAACTCCCTGTCCTCTCCGGCAACGACCTATGCGGCGGGCAACACCCAGATGTGGGCGAACTATGAGGAAGTCAACCAGAAGGCGACAGACACCACCAACAATGGTCTGGAGATCGACTATTACCTCATCTACGCAGAGGGGATCTATGTCGGCTACAAGTACTACGAGACCCGTTACGAGGATGTCGTGATGGGCAATGGCGGCGCAGATAGCAGCGTTGGCTCTAGCAGCGGCAAGGCATGGGATTACAACAGCGAAGTGATGTACACCTTTGGTCATGGCCTGAGCTATACGACCTTTGAGCAGACCTTGCAGGGTGTGGAGTACAACGGCGCAAACGATACCTATCAGGTCACGGTCAATGTGACCAACACTGGTAATGTTGCAGGCAAGAGCGTGGTGCAGGTCTATGCACAGACTCCTTACGGCGATTACGAAAAGGCAAATCTGGTGGAGAAGGCAGCGGTCAATCTGGGCGGCTTTGCAAAAACCAGTGAGCTGGCTCCGGGCGCAAGCGAGACGGTGGTCGTGGAAGTGCCCCGTTATTTCCTTGCAAGCTACGACGAAAACGGCGCAGAGGGCTATATCCTCAGTGCAGGCGATTATTATCTGAGCATTGGCGAGAACTCTCACGATGCCCTGAACAACATTCTGGCAGCTAAGGGCTACACTACGGCAAATGGTATGGACTATGACGGCAGCGCCGACAAGACCTACCACTGGGAACAGGCTGAGATGGACACCGAGAGCTACCGCTGCTCCAGCGCGACCGGCGTGGAGGTTACCAACCAGTTCGACCACGCAGATCTCAGCTATTATGGCATCGACTTTGAGTATATGACCCGCTCCGACTGGGCAGGCACCTACCCGGAACAGGCAAAGAGCATCGTGGCAAATGATCAGATGATCAAGGACATGAACCTTGACTGGTATGAAAAGCCTGCGGACGCTCCGGACGTTTCGGACTTTACACAGGGTGCAGACAACGGACTGCAATTCATCGATATGCGCCTGGTCGATTATAACGACGACGAATCCTGGAGTAAGTTCATCGATCAGTTCACCGTTGAAGAGATGGCGGCACTGCTGCCGGATACCTTCAGTGTGGCGGGTATCGACCGTCTGGGCATTCCTTCTCAGGTACGTTCGGACGATAACATGGGCACCGGCATCTTTGTCGCAACGGGCGAGAGTGCGCTGAGCTGGGTAGCAGAGCCTGTGACGGCACGCACATGGAACACCGACCTGATGGAGTCCCGCGGGCGCTATCTGGCACTGGAAAGCGCATTCTGCGGCATGAACGAGATCTGGTACGGCGCAGGCAACCTGCACCGCACGCCTTTTGGAGGACGCAACCAGCAGTATGTTTCTGAGGACGGCAACCTTTCTTACATTGTGACTGCGCATGAGGCAAAGTCGATGCAGGAAAACGGCATCAACTATGCGATCAAGCACTTTGTCATGAACGATCAGGAGACCAACCGAGAAAGTGTGGCGACCTTTGCCAGCGAGCAGGCGATCCGTGAGATCTACCTGCGTGTATGCGAGGGCGCGATCGTTGAGGGCGGTGCGCAGAGTGTGATGACCGCATTCAACCGTCAGGGTGTGATCTATTCTGCAACGAACAAGAACCTGCTGAACAACGTGCTGCGCGGCGAGTGGGGCTTCCAGGGACACATCACCACCGACGGCTTCTCTAAGAGTTCGCTGTACAAGACTCACTACGAAGAGATGTTTGATGCAGGTATGGACTTCTTCTGCCTTGATCCGGGCGAAACTCCTGCGGCGATCCAGTCCTTTGTGGCAAACGGCGACGGTTACATGCTGCAGTGCCTGCGCAACATGACCAAGCACAACGTATATGCGGCGGTCAACTCGGTCTCGGTCAACGGTCTGAGCAGCAACAGCGTTGTGGTTACCGTGGTTCCTTGGTGGCAGACCGCTTTGCTGGCAGCGACGGCCGTGTTCATGATCGGCTTTATGGCATCCACGGCCCTGTATGCAGTGGAGCTGGCCTCAGACAAAAAGCGCAAGGCAGAATAAAGGAGGGGCGAGTGATGAATTGGAACAAAAAATCGTTTAGTGAAAAAGCCAGTCTGGCGGCTGCTGTGCTGGACGCTGTCACGCTGATCGCATTCTGTGTCTATGGCATGATCTACGATTACTTTGATACGGTCGTCTTTCTGATGCTGGCACTGAGCGCGGTATGTGCGCTGTGCTACACGGTGCTGCACACAAAGCTGGCGGAACTGCTCAATCTGGCCTCTGTTTTCTGCGTGACGTTTGGCCTGGGGCTGTTCTTCCTGAACAGCTATCCGGTCTGGGCTGACCGCCTGAACCACATCACGATGTACGGCTCCCGCGGAACGCTTGTGCCGGTCATTGCAATCATGGCACTGTGCATCGTGGGTGCGATCCTTGCGACCATCTCCTGCTTTACCAGAAAGGAGAATACCTGATATGAAGATCAATAAAAAACGGTTAGCTGCCAGTCTGGCGGCTGGCGCGCTGTGCCTGAGCTGCGCGGGCTGCGGCACTTCGCTGGGCACAAACGCAAAGACCTACGTCAACACGACCTCGGTCATTCTGAAAAACCTCTTCTCCGGCAGCAAGCCGGCCTCCAGCCAGAGCGCAGCATCGGTCAAGAGCGGTACGCCGCTGGAAGCTCCGAGCGGCTTTTCCGTGGACGAAAACGGCAACTATGCCTTTACCGGCGTAGAGAATGCAGAGTACTATCTGTTGTACTTCTGTGCACCGGATGCGACCTCGGACGATGATACCTTCATCTATTCGAGCGACCCGATCCGTGCGAACGACACCGACCAGTACACCGGTCATTGCTCGGATGCGTTCAGCTACGCGTTCGGTGATTATCTGGTCAAGGTCTACGCATTCCCGGATCTGACCGATGACCGCTATGAGATGTCCACTGCGGCAATGGCAAATTACAGCTACAGCGGCGAGCAGAGCGCACCGCAGATCGCATACTACTGGGATACCTTTACCGGGACGATGGGTGTGCAGATCTCCAATATGGACGAGTATCTTTACGAGGCATATCCGGAAAAAGTGGACGTTATCTTTACCAATACGGCAGACAGTAGCGACACGCTGACGTTGACGATCGAAAATGTATCGACAAGCAACTACGAAGTATCTACCACAGCGCTTAAGCGCGGTGCAAGCTACGAAATCAAGGCTGTGGCAGAAAACAGCAGTACATTTGTGCTGAATACGGTCTCGGATACCACGGTCGTGTCTGAGAGCCTGACGCTGGGCGAGAGCAACGAGTTTGTGAATAGCTACACCTACTCAGACGGCTTTGCAAACGATGTTTTCTGTTGGCCGGTGGTCGCAGAGAATTTTGATCTGGCAAGCGGCGGTGAGGGCGGCTATGGACGTACCTTCGGGCGTTCGCTCGCGATCGAACTGACGCCGCAGGCATCTGAGGATGATGCAGTTTACAGTTACAGCCTGAAGGCGGGCAACTGGATCGCAGGCGGCTCGGTTTCGCTCTACGCGGACGGCACGCTCCGCGCGGTCGAGACGGGCGGCGGTCCGGTCAACTACAGCTCGCTGAACGGCACATGGGTGGACAATGGCGACGGTACGGCGACCCTGAGCTATGACCACAGCACTCTTGTCATCGAATAATCAATCACGTTGCCTCGCCGCTGTTACGAAACTGCGGCGGGGCAGCTTTTGCAGGAGAATCTTATGTCAAAGAATGAATGGCTCAGACAGCTTACCGTGGAACAAAAATGCGCGCTGCTTTCGGGCGATACCGTATTTACGACCCGCGCGATCCCATCAAAGGGCGTGCCGTCCATCTGGCTGTCGGACGGTCCGAACGGTCTGCGCAAGCAGGC
>CAZUDU010000115.1:0-5158 GCA_964619455.1 uncultured Faecalibacterium sp. | reverse complement strand
ACCCCCGCGTATGCGGGGAAAAGACTAAAAAGATCCCATAGCATCGACCGTTTCGAAGTCAGCGCACGCCGTTTTCATTCAGTTTCTCATAAAGCTTCTGCGTCAGACGGCAGTCGGGTAAAGCACGATGTTCTACCCTCTCTGCCAGTCCAAAATGCTGTACCAGAGTAAGCAGCTTGTAGTTGGTCACATCCATCGTTTTCCGCCGGGCAATCGGCAGAAGATCTATCTTTCGAGGATTCGGCATCGTTTTCTGATTCCGGGTGCAGGCCGCACGCAGAAATTCCAGATCAAATTTCAGATTATGACCAACCAGAGTATCTTTTCCGACAAACTCCAGAAAAGCTTCCAGTGCAACCGAAGGCTCCATTCCGCCAGCCAGTTCTTCCTGCGTGATCCCGGTAAGCCGTGCGATCTCCACCGGCAGCGGCTCATCCAGCTTTACCAGCGCCGAAAACTCTTCCGTTGGTCGTCCGTCCCGCACCCGGACAGCCCCATACTCCACGATCCGGTCGGCTGCGGCATTCAGCCCGGTCGTTTCCAGATCGATCACGGTATAGTCGTTTTTGCCGGGTGTGTGCGGCGGTTTCTGCGCCACTCGCTGCGCCATCTGGTATTTTGCCGCCTTGCTGAACCCCGGTTTCAGGTCTATGGTTTCCACCTGTGCCTGCGGCAACGGACGGCGCATCAGCTTGATCCCATCATAATCCACGACCTCCCAGCTGGTGTTGTGGGTACGGAATTCCATCCGTTGTTCACCAGCCGCCGTGTACACCAGCGTTGCCTGCCCGTTTTTCAGGTTCTGGCAGACACGATCCCAGAGTGCATCCCGTACACGACTGCTCACATTCCCCACATAAACGCCCGTGTTGATCTCGCACAGCCACTTGGACAGGTCTCCGCGCAGGCGGGGCGGACAGTTAGTCATCGTCAGAACTATGATGCTCCTCACCTTCTTCCCGGTCAAAGTAGTTGATGCCGTTTGCCACGGTACCAACCTTGTTGTCCCAGAGATAGACGGCATCCGTTTCCTCTGCCTGTTCTTTTTCTGTCAGCAGCAGCCAGCGGATGTCTTGCACCATCCGTTCCAGAATATGATGTTCCACCATGGCATCCCGGACGCGCCTGCGCACAACAGCGGGCAGATCCTCCGGTGCCTGTGCTGCCACCTCGAATGCGATCGGAATGGTCACCTCTGCCTTGTACAGATCCGCAATATCATACACAAACGAGCATTCATGTCCAACATGGACAAATCCAAGCCCGGGCGCACAGCCCAGCGCCACGATCACTGCGTGAGCCAGACCGTACAGGCAGGCGTGCCCGGCTGAAAGCGCCTGATTGACCGGATCTCCGGATGCGAAATCCTCCGGGCGGTACAACCGCCCATTCCATGGCACACCGGATTCCTTGGACGCCTTGCGGTAGACATTCCTCACACGGCTTCCTTCTCTGCCGCGCAATTGCTGCATCGTCAGACCGGAAACATCTTCCTCCGGGAAGCGCAGCTGGTACATCTTCCGCACAACATCCAGATGCTTGCGGCTGTTGCTGACAAGCTCTGCCTGACGGATCAGCATCCGTGTGTGGGTCGTCAGCGGGCGGCCATGGGCATAATAGCGCACACCATGTTCTCCCACCCAGACAGCACCTACGCCGGTGTCTCCCATCAGCTCCATCGCACGGTGGGTCACACGGGTCCCCGGCCCCAGCAGCAGCACCGAGATCCCGGCCGCCGGGATCTGAACAACACCCTTTTCGTCCGTCACCGTGATCGCACCGTCCTGACGGCCCAGCGTACAGTGTTCCAGATACAAAAAGGTCATGCGGTCCTTCACCTGCGGGAGCGCCTGCAGATCCGGGCGGATAAGCCCCGGCACTTCATTCATGGATGTTTCCTCTGCGAAGAACGGTCATCAGACCAAGCCCGTAGGCCTTGCCCCGCCCCATGCCCTGGCACAGCATTTCCCGGAACTTCACCGGGTCTGTCACCTGAAGGATCCCCTCATAGGTCACTGCCAGCAGGGTGACCGGGCGTTTTCCATTTTTTCGAAAGTGATGCGTCTGCTTTCCTGTCACCCGAAAGGCTCCTTCCGGGATAGAAAAGCCGTGCTTTTCCGCTTGTGTCAGCAGCCACTTTTCCTGCTCCACTTCCAGATAACAGGGTTTCAGCACACCGCGTGCCATTGGGTTCGCCGGATCCTTCTTGCTTTCGGTCGGGTTCGCCGTCAGGCGGAACTGCCAGCAGCTCCCTTCTGTCACACGCTCCAAAAGCGTATCGTAGGGTCGGGTCTCCGGCGGGCTTGCCGTTCCGAACTGTTCACACAGCCCGGTCAGATCCGGAACATCCTCGCTGAGGAGCAGCAGGTACAATTTTTCGCCCAGCGTATCCAGCCGCCATAATCTGCGGCGGCGTTCCCCGGGGAACGAGTTTTCCACCGCACCGTGGAGCTTTTGCGGACAAGCCAGCGCCATCATCGTGCTGCGGCGGGCAGGGTCAAGCTCTGCACGAGACAAATACATCACACGTCCCCCCTCAATTCTGCCATTGCATCATGTTCCGTTTGTTCCGGCATCTCCGGCTTTTCGATCCACCACTCCCGCACCGGCCGGAACCCGTACTGCCGGTGCACCGGGCTGAAGGACTCTGCCAGATCACGCTGCGGCACCGCCGCCGGGTCTGCCGGGTCTGCATCCGCCACAATGTTCATCCGTACCGAGGAAGCTTTCCGCGCCTGCGGCGGCTCCGCCCGAAGAACATCCAGCAGCGCACCGGAGCGGATGCCAAGGCAGAGCGGCAGGGTCGGCGGGCAGGAACGCCGCCCCAGATACAGCGGGTAGACCGGATGCCGCAGAGCCGCTTCCAGTTCCCGCAGCAGTGCTTCATCGTCACTTTCCAGCCCCGCCAGAAAGATCGCATCCTGCAGATAGTGGCGGTAGGTGATGTACGATGTGCTGCTGCTTTTCGCCGTGTGGAAATCCACCAGCAGGCTCCCCTCCTGATCCGTCCGCACGGCAAAGCGCAGCCGATTCAGCCGGGCAAGCCCCGCTGTGTCGTCCCGGCGCAGCCCCAGTGCAGCCGCCAGCAGCCCGATCACACCGCTTTTGGTCGGCACCCGGTTGGTCTTTCGGGTCTCAAATTTGGAGTCCGAGCCCCACGACTGCAACGGTGCAGCCAGTCGAAGCAATAAGGTCGCCATGCTCACACCTCATTCCCGGGCAGTTTCTCCTTTACGGCCTTTTCCAGTTCTTTCAGCATCCCATTCAGCGGCATCGGCTGTGCCAGCTCCTCCAGCCCAAAGCCCACGGTAAAGCTCTGCTCCGGAGCATCCGCAAAGCAGGTGTAAACCTGTTTCGCATACTGGATCAAGGCTGTTTTGGACGGCTCTGCATAGCCTTCCGCACTCTTGCGCACCGGCTTTTCAAAGGCTCCGCAAAGGTTCACCGGCTGATCCTCCCGCAAGGTGACATACACGGCATCCGGCAGGGTACGGTTTGCAAAACTGTTCTGCTTGCCGGTCGGCATCGAGCGGATGAACGCCTCACCAAACGAGCGAACGGTTTCTGCGGCACGTTCTGCCCCCAGCATCTTTACCAGCTCCATAACGTTGACGGTCGCATAGCGGTAAAGGGTGGCAGAGTTATACTCCACCGTTCCCAAGTGTCCTGCACCCGCATTATCCTCCGGCGCACAGTCGTCCACCGCCGTAAAATAATCGAACTCGTTCTGCACCGCATGGGTCGAGATGCTGTGCGACACCTGCGCGGCCGCATCATATTTCAGAGAAGGATCGTCTGCCACCATGCGTCCGAACAGCACCATATCCACAGAGGGTTCGGCTTTCAACGCCTCTTTGTACTGCTTCTTATCCTTGCAGTCTTCCACCGCCAGCTCTGCCAGTGCTTTGGCCTGTGCCCGGCTCAGGAAGAACAACGCCTTGGTCCCCTTGTCGTCACTCTTGATGCCTGCATTTTCAATAGCCTTTTGTGCCAGCTTGACCGCATCTTTTTCCGGCGCAAGCACAGCGATCTGCTCTGCTATCAGCTCCGCACTTTTCTTGGTGCGCTTTCCGGTGTCCACGGTATCGCTCATTTCCTCGGTGAACATCACACGCACAGCACGCTTCCACGCCTGAGAGGAGACTCTTGCACGGACAGCGCCGCCATAGACTGCGGTTTTGGGACTGCCGGTATCATCACGGTTGACGCAGCTCGGCGGAACCGTTTGCAGCACATGAAAATCAACATACAGACGCTTGGTATCCATTTCAATTCTCCTTTTCTTCTGTTTCGTTCATCGTAATACGGTAAAGGTCACGTCCCCATTGCAAGCGGACATTTGCAGCATCCTCCACAAACTGGAATCGATACAGATCCGCTGCAAGCTGCGGATAGTCCAGCGGGATCTTTTCCCGGCGCAGCAGCTGGATCATCCCCCGCAGATGGTGTGCCAGCTCCGGCATAGAGTCTGCGGTCGCCAGCGCATTGAACCGCCGGATCACACTGCTCTCGGTCCACTCCTGACCGGGTGCGCAGGATGCTTTTGCCAGCTCCTGCACTGCACCGCCCAGCGTCCTGCCCGGCTGATGCATCGAAAGCCCCTGTTCTCCCTGTTGATGCAGCGCAAACAGCGTCAGGGACAGGTAGATCGCCCACTCTGCCTCCGAAGGACCATCGTTCCCTTGCAGCGGCTTCGGCATCTGCACCAGAAAGCTGCCCCACAAGGCAGGCATCTCACCGGGGCTGCGCCCTACGCCCTGGCGCAGTCGGGCAAGCTCTGCCCTTCTTTGCGGCTCCGGCAAAACTTGCAGCCTGTGCAGCTGCTGCACCATACAGGACTTTACATCATTTACTTTCATGTTGTCCCTCCCTTATCGTTTTTCGGATATACCTTCCGCAGTTCGTACAAAAAGCGGTTGTAGGCGTTGGGCGCAGTGTACAGATAGCTCGTCTTTGCTTTTTCGTTCACGATCCGCCGCCCCACAAATGCAGCCGAGCCCGCCTGGTTGACCATTTTTTCTCCCTGCTGTGCCGCAATGCGATACGCCGTTTTCTGCCACTCATCCATTTTTTGCGTCAGATCATCCTTGTCCGGGTCGATTTCCCGCAGCCACTGACGGAACGGCTGGTCGATGCTGAAATAGAACTGCGCACGCGC
>CAZUDU010000114.1:1392-5227 GCA_964619455.1 uncultured Faecalibacterium sp. | reverse complement strand
ACGCCGTCAGCAGCGACGGGTTCAGGTTCAGTTCCTGTGCTGCGGGCAGGCAGAGTGCAAAGCGCACCTGCTCCCCTGCCGGTTCCAGTGCAAGCTGCGGAACGTGCTCCTTCAGCTCCACCGTCTTTTTGCCGCGCTTGCTCTTTTTCTCCACCAGAGCAGACTCCAGCGCGTTGTACTTTGCCAGCGCTTCGGCACAGGCCGCCGGGTAGCTGATCTGATAGCAGGCATACGCGATCAGGTCCGCCTTCATCTCCACCGGAGCGACCTTCGTCACCACGATGCCCGCAGGCATGATAGCGTTGAGCGCTGCCTGCCACTGGGCAAAGTCCGGAGCTTCGGCTTCGGTCTTGACGTCCACACACTCACACAGGCTCTCCTGCCCAAGGGACAGCGGGCAGGCAAAAGTCATATAGATGTGCGGGTTGAAGCCCAGCGTATGCCACACCGGCAGCCCGCTGCGCTTGAGCACTCGCTGCATCACGCGCTGCAGATCCAGCAGCGAAATGTAGGAAGCCTCATTCCTTTTCTCAAACGAGATTCTGACTGTAATCAAAGCAGGGACCTCCTAACAGATGATTTGCGCCGCAGGCGTTGCAGGCACGGTTGCACGGCGGGGTAGTCTGGGCGGCAAGCGCCTTGTTGTACTCCCGCACGAGGTATTCGTGGGTGATGCCGTAATCCATGTGGGACCACGGGGTGACCTCGTCCAGCGCAATGGGGCGCTGGCAGTAGAAGGTGGGATCCACGCCCATATCTGCAAAGGTCTGCATCCAGACATCATACTTGAAGCACTCTTCCCAGCCGTCAAAGTAGCAGCCGCGCTTGTATGCTTCCACGATGACCGGTGCCAGACGGCGGTCGCCCTTGGCGAACACACCTTCGAGGAAGCTGGTCTTGCTGTCGTGGTAGTTGACCTTGATCTTGCGGCTGCGCACGCTTTCCAGCAGGTGCTTCTGCTTCGCCTGCAGGGTCTCGGCGGTATCCATCGGAACGAACTGGAACGGCGTGTGGGGCTTGGGCACAAAGCAGGCACAGCTGATGGTCACCTGCACGCCGCGCCCCTTCGAGTGGTTGGGGTTCTGGTAGTACAGATCCACGACCTTCTGCGCAGTTTCTGCAATACCCTCGATGTCCTCCATCGTCTCAGTGGGCAGGCCCATCATGAAGTAAAGCTTGACCGAGGTATAGCCCGCCGCAAATGCGATGTTGCAGGTCTTTTCGATCTCGTCCCAGGTGACATTCTTGTTGATGACATTGCGCAGACGCTGGGTGCCGGCCTCTGCCGCAAAGGTCAGACCGCTCTTGCGCACCTTGGTCGTCTTTTCGATCAGGCTCTGGGAGAAGTTGTCCACACGCAGCGAAGGCAGCGACAGGCTGACATGCTCGCCGGGTGCCCACTCGTTCAGATCATCCAGCAGCTCTTCCAACTGACCGTGATCCGAGGTGGACAGGCTGGACAGACTCAGCTCCTCATAGCCGGTATTGGCACACAGATCCTGTGCCGCCTTGTTTAGCAGGCTTGCATCGCGCTGGCGCATGGGACGGTACAGGAAGCCCGCCTGACAGAACCGGCAGCCGCGCACACAGCCGCGCAGCACCTCGATGCTGGCACGATCCTGGATCGCGCCCACCATCGGCACAACAAAGTTGGTCGGCGGCGCAAACTCGTTCAGATCCTTGATGATCGCCTTGGTGATCACCGCCGGGATGCCCGGCTGGTTGGGGGTAATGGACTTGATGCGCCCATCCTCCATGTACTCCACATCATAGAACGCCGGGATATAGATGCCAGGGATCTTTGCGATGTTGAGCAGCAGCTCGTGCTTGGAGATGCCGGTCTTTTTCGCCTTTTCGATCTCGGCGCAGATGCCGGGCAGCTGGTTCTCACCTTCACCCAGCTGGATCACATCAAAGAAATCTGCGATCGGCTCAGAGTTGCAGGCGCAGGGGCCGCCCGCCACGATCAGCGGCCAGCTCTCGTCACGGTCCTTGGAATAGAACGGGATATGTGCCAGGTCCAGCATCGCAAGGATGTTGGTGTAGGAAAGCTCATATTGCAGGGTGAAGCCGACTGCATCGAATGCAGTTAGCGGATCCTTGCTTTCCATCGTGTACAGCGGCAGATCCAGACGCTCCATCTCCGCCTTCATATCCAGCCATGGCAGGAAGGCACGCTCACACCACCAGTTCTCGTGAGAGTTCAGAAGCTCGTACAGGATCTTCTCTCCCAGAAAGGACATGCCGACCTCGTAGGTGTCCGGGAAGCAGAAGGCAAAACGCACATCCACCTTGTCCTTGTCTTTATAAACACTGCCGGGTTCGCCGCCGGTATAGCGGCCGGGCTTTTGCACCCGCCCCAGCGCTTCTTTCAGTTTTGGATCAAACATCAGGTCCTCCATCAACGGTTTGTTTTTCACTCTTTTTATTTTACCTGAAAAGAACCGTTTTTTCAATCACTTCCGACCGGAATGTTTGGCGCAGAATAAAATCCGCACACTTTCCAGCATCTGTGCCCCGTCCAGCGGCGGGAGCGGCAGCAGATTGAACAGCCCTGTCAGCAGGTTCGCCGCCCAGAAAGCACTTCCTTGCAACGTCGCCCGCTGTGCCAGCTGTAAGCCGCAGAGCATCGCCAGCGCAAAGTTCATCCCCGGACCCGCCGCCGCCAGCCAGAACCGCTGCCCGGCGGTCAGCTCCTCCCCCGTCCGCATACAAAAACCGGTCAGGGTCACTTCGATCACCGGGAATTTCTTTTTCTGAAGAAGATAGACAAGGATATGCCCCATCTCATGCAAAAACGCCGCCCACAGCCCCAGCCGCAAAAAGCCGCTGGCATCAAAATACAGCAGCAGATACAGCCCTCCGCACAAAAGCGCCGGATCCCGGAAGCAGACCTTTCCGACCCGGATCGTCTCATGCCTCATCCCGCAGCTCCAGCGCCGCGGCAGGGTCACAGCGTTCCCCACCCCGATACAGCTCAAAATGCAGGTGGGCACCGGTCGCGCGCCCCGTCTGCCCCACCGTTCCGAGTGGCTGCCCCTTGTGCACGATCTCGCCCGCGCGCACATACAGATATTCCAGATGTGCATAAACCGTCACCGTCTCCTCCTCCGTATGGAAGATGCGCAGATAGTTGCCGTAACCTGTATCATTTCTTGCGGCGATGACGATACCATCTTCAGCCGCCAGAACCGCTGTTCCCTGCGCACAGGCAAGATCGATCCCCGCATGAAAACCTTCTTCCCCCGTGAACGGATCCTGCCGCGTGCCGTACCCATCCGAGACGCGGTATGCCGTTGTCTCCAGCGGAAACGCAAGCTTCTGCGCTGCATGGGGTGAAACCGCCCCCAGCAGCAAGCACGGCAGCAGTACCGCCATGCCCATTGCTGCCACCGTTCTTTTTGCCCAGCGATCAAGTCTCGTCTGCTTTTTCCGCCGCATGGATCCATCCTCCGTTTTCTGCCAGTGTATGCGTCAGCCACCCGGCAGAGAACTCATCCTTTTAATACAGCAAAAAGCCTGATGCACACAAGCGTATGTCCATCAGGCTTTTTTCGTGTTACATTCTTCGGTTTGCGGCTCAGCGTCTTCTGCCAAAGAGATCGAACATCCGCTCGAACAGGTTCTTCCGCGCCGGTTTTACGGTCGGCTGCGGATCTGCGCGTTCCGGCTGTACGGCGGCTGCCTGCCGCGGCGCTGCTGGTACTGCCGCCGGCGGCTCTGCCTGGGGAGGCTGTTCTGCCGCCTGTGCCTGCTGCACCGGTTCCGGGCTGGCGACCGGCTCATGCACAGGGCTTGCCGGGCGCTGCCAGTCGTTCCGGAACAGTTCATACAT
>CAZUDU010000114.1:0-1292 GCA_964619455.1 uncultured Faecalibacterium sp. | reverse complement strand
CGGACCCCCGCACAGCTTGCTTCCTGCAATTTCAGGATGATATCCCGGTCACTGATGGAGTTGTTTTTCAGGATCATGGAGGCCGGACGGCCCATGCGGGCGGCAGCGATGACCCGATCCATCTCCTCCAGCAGCACGCTCTTGAACCGCAGCGGCGCGACCAGCATCCGGTCACTCGTTTCGGTCAGCTGCTGCACCGCGAGGTGCTGGAACACGTTGGACGCTTCCTCGCCAATGGCAGGATCTGCGGTGATAAAAGAAAGGTCAGTGTACAGTTCACTGGTCTTTTCATTGTAGTTGCCGGTGCCGATCTGGGTGATATACGAATACCCCTCTGCCGTTTTGCGGGTGATGAGGGTCAGCTTGGAGTGCACCTTGTAATCCTCAAAGCCGTAGATGACGGTGCAGCCCGCCTCTTCCAGCTGCTTGGACCAGTCGATGTTGTTCTGCTCATCAAAGCGGGCGCGCAGCTCCACCAGAGCCACGACCTCCTTGCCGTTTTCCGCCGCTTCGATCAGTGCCTGAACGATCTGCGACTCCCGCGCCATCCGGTAAAGGGTCATCTTGATAGAGATGACCGACGGATCATGCGCAGCATTCTTGAGCATTGCAATAAAAGGACGGATCGACTGGTACGGGTAGTTGAGCAGCACATCATGCTGCTGCACTTCCTGTGCCAGATCGTAGCCCTTGGGCGGGAGCATGGGGCGCGCCGCCGGGTAGAACAGCTCCGGGTGCCCCTCGGTTTCCATCCGGGAGACGAGCTTGTAGAAAAAGCTCAGATCCAGTGGGCTTTTCTGTTCAAACACGCGCTTGCGGCTCAGCACAAGGCGGTCACACAGCAGCCGCTCTACCTCCGGGGCAGCGCCGCCGGTGATCTGCAAACGCACAGCCGCCAGCTTGCGGCGGCGCTTGAGCAGCTCAGTCATGATCTCGCG
The DNA here is from genome assembly GCA_964619455.1 of uncultured Faecalibacterium sp. Classification (GTDB taxonomy): domain Bacteria; phylum Bacillota; class Clostridia; order Oscillospirales; family Ruminococcaceae; genus Faecalibacterium. The sequence continues at coordinate 354 of CAZUDU010000114.1, read as the reverse complement.
GTAATCGATATCATGATCCATCATGCCCTCTTTGACATCGATATCCGCATTGCGGGTGACCCGGAACAGACATTTTTCCGCAATGGTCTCTTTGCCAAAAATCGCAGATGCAAAATGCAGCACCAGCTCTTCGGTGAGGGCAAAATAGGTCTTGCCATCTTTTTTGATGCAGTGCATCCGCTCCATCTGGCTGGAGATGGGCACAATGCCAAGGCTCTGCTGCGCCGCGTGGCGCTCCTTGAGCAGAACACCCAGATAGATCTCCTTGTTGCGCAAAAACGGGAACGGATGGCGGTTGTCCACGATCTGCGGGCTGAGGATCGGGAACAGCTCGGTCTGGAAATACTTCTTCCA
>CAZUDU010000113.1:3675-5240 GCA_964619455.1 uncultured Faecalibacterium sp. | reverse complement strand
GCTGCCGTCCGGGTTCTTGGACAGGTACTTGTCGCAGGTGCCGTAGAAGGCTTTTTCTGCCCATGCAGCCATCCGCTGGGGCAGGTAGCCCAGACGCACGCCCTTGAGCACGGCGTAGGCGAACAGTGCAGTGCCGCTGGTCTCCAGATAGTTGCCCTCGATGCCGGGGTGATCCATCACCTGCCAGAACATGCCGGTCTCCTCGTCCTGGAACTTGTGCACGTCCTCGATGGTCTGCTTGAGCATGGCCTGGATGCCGCGGTACTCGTTGTACAGCTGCTCGTCCATCCGCTCCAGGACGTCCACCATTGCGACCATGAACCAGCCCATTGCACGCAGCCAGAAGTTGGGGCTGCAGCCGGTCACGGGGTCTGCCCAGTACATCTGGCGGCTCTCGTCGTAGCCGTGGTAGTACAGGCCGGTCTTTTCGTCCCGCATATACTTCTGGACGTTCATGAACTGCTTGTAGCTGTCGATGCAGCCCTGCATCTTGTTGAACCGGGTCTCGTACTCCATGTAGAAGGGCTGTGCCATATAGGTGCCATCCAGCCAGACCTGCCAGGGGTAAATGTCTTTGTGCCAGAAGTTGCCCTCCTTAGTGCGGGGCTGGGTGAGCAGTTGGGTGTTGATGGTGTCGATCGCCTTGCGGTATTTTTCCTCACCGAAGATGTCGTAGAGGATGAACAGGTTCTTGCCCTGATTGATGTTGTCGAGGTTGTACTCCTTGGGGTCAAAGGTCTTGATGGAGCCGTCCTCCTGCACGAAGTAGTCGATGAACTGCTTGGAAAAGTCCAGATACTTCTTGTCGCCGGTGGTCTTGTACAGGCTCAGGCAGGCGGTGATCATGCAGCCATCGATGTAGTTCCACTTGTTGGGCTTGCCGCTGCGGACCTTTTCAATGTTCCACATGGGGGCTTCGGCGCTGGAATTGGCGATGAGGTAATCCACATATTCGCCTAGCATGGTCAGGATCTCGGTGTGTGTCATAATGCTCAGTCCTCCTCAAAATGTCCGACGTTGGCAAAGTGCAGCCGCTCGCCCTCGTAGCCGTCGATCTTCACGTTGTGCAGTGCGATGCTCTGGACGTTCTCGGCATACAGTGCCAGCTTTTTGACCAGCGGGCGGTTGTCCGCCATGGCGGCCTGTCCGGCTTCGGCATCCGGCGCAAAGGTGATGGAAACGTTCTTCATGGTCACCTGCTCGATGGGCATCTCAGGCAGACCGTCAAAGTAGCAGCCCGCGTACTCGGCATCGGTCGCGGTGATATCCTCCATGGTCAGGCTGCCGAGCTTGGGGGTGTATTCGTCCACCGGCAGCGCCTCGCGGCACTGGACGTAGGGGCTGTGCCCGTCCGGGTCGCAGAAATAGAACATATTGATGACAAAGGGCGCCTTGACTCCGCGCATCTCCACGTTGCGGAACACCAGCCCGTCGATGACGGCAGTGTTGCCGCGCCCGCGGCGGGTCTTGACCCGCAGACCGCGGTCGGTGTGGTCCATCAGGCACTGGGTCACGACCATGTCCTTGACGCCGCCGCTCATCTCGCTGCCGATGACGATGCCGCC
>CAZUDU010000113.1:1300-3575 GCA_964619455.1 uncultured Faecalibacterium sp. | reverse complement strand
TCACGACCATGTCCTTGACGCCGCCGCTCATCTCGCTGCCGATGACGATGCCGCCATGTCCCTTGTCCAGCAGGCAGTTGCGGATGATGGTGTGTTCGCAGCTCTTTTTGAGCTTCATGCCAAGGAACACCTTGCTTGCCTTCATCGCGATGCAGTCGTCGCCCACATGGATATTCGCGCCGATGATGCGGGTGTACTCGCAGCTTTCCGGGTCGATGCCGTCCGTATTGGGAGCATTGTAGGGGTTGTTGATGGCAAAGTGCAGCAGATCCAGGTGCTTTGTGAACATGGGGTGGATAGTCCACGCATAGCTGTTCTGCACCGTGATGCCGTGCAGACAGACGTTCTCGCTGTCGGTAATGGAGATCGCGCGGGGTCTCCATGCGATGCGTCTGGTCTTGGGATCCTGCCACCAGTCACCGTTCTGGGCATCGCAGTCCACAACACCCTCGCCGGTCACGACCACATCCTGCACCTGCGTGATGTTCAGCAGGCTGGCAAAGCTGTCCAGCGGGTTGCCCTCCCAGCCGGTCAGGTAATACTCGTCCACCTCATTCTCGCAGGGCAGTACACCGGGCAGGATGGGGTAGTGGGTGCGGTCGTTGTCACCCAGCAGCACCGCGCCCTTTTCCAGATAAAGGGTGGTGTGGCTCTTGAGGAAGAGGCTTGCGGTGCGGTAGCGGCCGGCAGGAACGTACACCGTGCCGCCGGCCGGGCAGGTCGCAAGCGCTGCCTGCAGCCGGGCGGTGTTGTCGGTCACGCCGTCTGCCGCCAGACCGTAGCGGGAGGCATCCACAAAGAAGGTCTCAGCTTCGGTGGTAAAGGCAAGCTCCAGCATTTCGCCCTCTGCCTGTACGCAGACAGTATATGCCGTGCCGGGCAGCAGGGAGAAGAGGGAGAAGACGTTGGTGTTGCACGCATCGTAAACGAGGGTGCCGTTCAGCAGAACGGTAAAGGGCTGTGCCGGGCGGAAGCAGCGGTCGTTCTCCAGCTCGAACACCGCACTGCGGGTCATGGTGCGGATCAGGGATAATTTCATCGGGAAAACCTCCTGAAAAAGTGTTTTGGAAAAATTTTTCTTGCCCGTTGCCTGCGGGCGTGCTATGATAGGGGCAAGTGGATAAACCAAGCGTTCGCGCCCTTTTTCCGGGGTACAGCGCTGCCGTATGAGGAACGCAAGGATGAAAGCGGAACGAGAGAAATTGGATGCAAGGGTCGCTGCGCAGACCGTGCGGCTGACCACAGGGCGGTACGAGCTGCCTGCACCGGAAGAGGAATGCGGATACCTTCTTCTGGTCAACGAGGGCAGCTGTACGCTGGACGATGCCCAGCAGAGCGTACTGGTCAACCCGGGCAATACCCTGCTGCTGGGTGGGGGCGGGGCGGTCTTCCAGCAGACGGGGCATACTGTGCCGGAACTGGTGGTGTGCGGCTTCCCGCTCAGTGTGCTGCGGGAGCTGCGCGGGGCGATCCAGCACGACTACGCCCGGCTGTTCGAGCCGGGGGAGCTGACCGTGCTGTTCGGCTCGGCGCGGTGGACCAGCCGCCTGCGCACTCTGCTGGAGATGCTGCGGGACGCACAGGAGGAGCCGGAATGCCCCGGCTCGCTCTACCTGCTGCTGCTTTTGCACTACGTTGAGCAGGAGTGCATCGCCGAGAGCAGTGATGTAACGCGGGTGCGCAACGAAACAGTGGATAAGATCTGCGCCTATCTTTCGGCCAATTACCAGCAGAAGTTTTCGCTCACCGAGGTGGCGGCGCGGTTCTATCTGTCGCCGTATTACCTCAGCAGGCTCTTTCGGCGTGTTACCGGGCAGTCCATCGTGGACTACATCAACAACCGCCGCATCGAAGCCGCACAGAAGCTGCTGGTGACCACCGATCTGAACATTTCCGGTGTAGCAGAGCGGACGGGCTTTGCTTCGGCAGCGCATTTCCGCCGCGTGTTCCGCGAAAGCCTTGGCACCGGGCCCTTGCAGTACCGCAAGGCGCATAAGAAATAAGGAGAAAACTCCCTCCGTCTTGCCGCTTCGCGTCGATCCAGCTCCCTCTATGAGGGTGCCTTTTGGCGATACGGAAACGTTTTCCGCGTTGCCCTTGTCTCTCCCTTCGGGAGAGGCGTCACCGAAGGTGACGGAGAGGGCGAGGTCGTGAATCGCGGTCAGCATGCTCGCCCTCTCCGTCAAAGCCTGACGGCTTTGCCAGCTCTCCCAAGGGGAGAGCCAAGAAGTGCGACGGCAACGTCCTCTCTTTTGAGATAAGGCTCCCTCCGGGA
>CAZUDU010000113.1:0-1200 GCA_964619455.1 uncultured Faecalibacterium sp. | reverse complement strand
CTCCCTCCGGGAGGGAGCTGTCACCGTAGGTGACTGAGGGAGCCAAATCAGCGAAAAAGAACTCTTTCCTGACAACAAATACACCCCCTGTGCCTTTATGGGAACGGCACAGGGGGTGTTGTTTGTGTCAGATGTTCTTTGCGCAGGAGCGCGGGGGCTTAGCCCTTGACGGCACCGGCAGAGATACCTTCAACGAACTGATCCTGTGCGCAGAAGAAGACGACGAGCTGCGGCAGGATGGAGATCAGGGACAGCGCAAGGATCTTGTTCCATGCAAAGCCGGTATCACCGTCCATGGACAGCTTGACGAACAGGGACATCGGATACTTGCCGGGGGTGCTGACGTAAAGCAGCGGGCCCATGAAGTCGTTGCAGCTCCACATGAACTGGAACAGTGCACAGGACACCAGAGCGGGCATCAGCATCGGGACGATGACCTTGTACAGGGTCTGGAAGGAGGAGCAGCCGTCGATGGCTGCAGCCTCGTCCAGATCGCGCGGGACGTTGCGCATGAACTGCACCAGCTGGTAGACGAAGTAGGTCTCCGTTGCAAATGCGGTCTGGACCCAGATCGCCAGGTAGAAGGGGCTGTCGATCCAGCCGAACTTGTTGTACAGCAGGTACTGGGGAACGTTCAGAACGACCTGCGGCAGGAACAGCGTTGCCAGCATGATGTTGAACAGCAGCTTGCGGCCGGGGAAGTCGAAACGACCAAAGCCGTAAGCTGCGATGCAGGAGGAGACGACCGTGCAGATCACCTTGGGGATGACGTAGCAGTAGGTGTTCAGCATAGCCTGCAGGATGTTGATGGAACCGCCGAAGTTGTTCAGTGCGTTGCGGTAGCCGTCCAGAGTGGGCTTCTTGATCCACAGGCTGATGCCTGCAAAGATCTCGCTGTTGTCTTTGAACGTAGCACTGACCATCCACAGCAGGGGATAGATCATGATGATGCCGACCAGGATCAGCACAAAGTACTTGAAAAAGGTCGCGATGCGGTTAGTTGCTTTCATTCCCATACTGGTCACCTTACCTTTCGTCCGAGTAGTAGACCCACTTCTTCTGGCTGGTGAACGCAATGATCGTCAGGATGCAAACGACGATGAACATGATCCATGCCAGAGCAGAAGCCATGCCCATGTCATAGGACTTGAACGCGTTGTTGTAGACCAGGATGGAGATCAACGTAGTAGAGCTGCGGGG
>CAZUDU010000112.1:0-5267 GCA_964619455.1 uncultured Faecalibacterium sp. | reverse complement strand
AAGAAGCGCTGCGGTTATACACCTTGCCCTCGTCCGAGAGATACCAGTCCCACAGAGCGGGGTTGACCACCAGACCGGACTTTTCCAGCGCGACCTTCAGGCTGTCGGCGTTGGACGCGTCCACGTTGCCCGAGCCGGTGCCGCCGTAAACAAGGTTGACCGAGCTGGAGGACAGGGTGCTGACCTTTGCCCCCTGCGCCAGCGGCAGCGCACCGTTGTTCATCAGCAGCACAGCGCCTTCGGCTTCGACCTGACGGCAGAGCAGATCACCGGTGGTGACCATCTCTTCCACGGTCGCAAAATCGCTCTGGAAATAGACGGCGTTCGGGTCTTCGTTGACCAGCTTGTGGAACGAGCCGCCCACGAACGCTGCCACCGTGTTGTCGAACATACTCAGAAAAACCGTCAGCGGGATGCTGACCAGCATCACCACGGCACACAGGATCGCAGTGAGCTTCCACGGAAAGACCAGTTTCCGCTTGACCTTTTTATAGGCCTTTTTTTGAGTCGCATAGGGCTTCTTCATACAAATTTGCCTCCTCTTGGCTATCAGTGGCTTCATTATAGCATAGAACCCTCTGCGCGGCATGACATTTGCGCGAATTCATTCGACTCCGAACGATTTTCTGCATTCCAGACAAAAAGACCCGGATTCCGTTGTCAAAAAAGACGAACGGATCCCGGGTAAATGGAATCGTTTTATTTACCTGCCAGCAGGATCGCCAGCACCGCTTTCTGGACATGGAGGCGGTTTTCCGCCTCGTCAAAGATCTCGTCCGCGTGCTGCTCGAACACCGCACTGGAGATCTCCTCGCCGCGGTGCGCGGGCAGGCTGTGCAGCACCATGCAGCCCGGCTTTGCACCGGCAAGCAGGCTGCCCGTGAGCTGGAAGCCCACAAAGTCGCGCAGGCGCTGCTCGCTCTCCGGTGTGCCGGGGGCTGCGGTGTTCCACAGCGCCGTTGCGACCACATCCGCACCCTGCACGCCCTCGGCAGGGTCACTTGTCAGGTGGAAGCGGCTGCCGTATTTATGGGCGAACATCAGCACATCTGCTGCGGGCTGGTAGCCCTTGGGGCAGACACAGCTCACCTGCATCCCCGCCATCAGACCGCCGACGATCAGGCTGTTTGCCATGCTGCTGCCATCGCCCACAAAGCAGAGTTTACGCCCTTCCAGCGAGCCAAAGCGTTCCCGGATGGTCATCAGGTCTGCCAGCACCTGACAGGGGTGGGCATAGTCGGTCATGCCGTTGATGACCGGCACGCCGGACAGCTCTGCAAGCTCTTCCAGATCGCGCTGGCGGTAGGTGCGCCAGACCAGACAATCATAGTATCGCCCCAGGACCCGCGCGGTGTCCTTGAGCGGCTCGCCGCGCCCCGCCTGAAGCTCGGCGGTGTTCAGGTCATTGCCCAGACCGCCCAGCTGGTACACACCCACCTCAAAGCTGGTGCGGGTGCGGGTGGATGCCTTGGAAAAGAGCATCGCCACGCTTTTGCCTGCCAGCAGCGGTGCTGTGCCGCCCAGCTTCTGCTGCGCCTTGAGCTGATCCGCCACATCCAGAATGTGGGCAAGCTCTGCGCTGGTCAGGTCGCTCATTTTCAGCAGATGTTTCATGCCTGTTCCTCCGGCTGCATCGCAGCAAGCACCTCGCTCAGGATCTCCAGCGCCCGTTCCACATCGTGCTCCGCGAGGGTCAGCGGGGGCAGCAGGCGCAGGCGGGTCTTTGCGGTCAGCACCAGCAGACCCTTTTCCCGGCAGGCAGCAAGAACATCCGCCGCCTTGATGCCGTCCTCGAACTCGATGCCGACCATCAGACCGATGCCGGACAGGCTCTTGACATGGGGCAGCTTTGCAAGCCCGGTACGCAGCTGGATGGCGCGCTCGTTGACGTTGGCAAAGAAGCCCGCGTCCATCCGATCCACCACGACCGCTGCACCGGCGCAGACCACTGGGTTGCCGCCAAAGGTGGAGCCGTGGCTGCCCGCCGTCATTCCCTCGGCAAGCTTTTCGTTCACGAGCACCGCGCCGATGGGCAGGCCGCCGCCCAGACCCTTGGCAAGGGTCACAACGTCCGGCTTGAGGTTGTAGTGCTCGCAGCACAGGAAGGTGCCGGTGCGGCCCACGCCGGTCTGCACCTCATCCACGATGAGCACCAGATCCTTTTCGTCACACAGCGCACGCACAGCCTGCACATAATCCGGGTCAAGCGCCATCACGCCGCCTTCGCCCTGCACCAGCTCCAGCATAATGGCGCAGGTGTGGCGGTCCACCAGCTCGCGCAGGCCTTCGATGTCGCCTGCTGCGGTGTACAGAAAGCCCTCGTTGAAGGGGCCGAAATAGTTGTGGAACACCTCCTGACCGGTGGCGGTCAGGGTGGCAAGGGTGCGCCCGTGGAAGCTGTTGACCAGCGTGATGACCACATTGCGGTCCTTGCCGTAATGGTCGTAGCTGTACTTACGCGCCGCCTTGATCGCGCCCTCGTTCGCTTCTGCACCGGAGTTACCAAAGAACACCTTGCTCATGCCGGTACGCTTGCAGAGCTTTTTTGCCAGCTTGCCGCAGGGCGCAGTGTAGTAAAGGTTGGAGGTGTGCTGGAGCTTGTGCGCCTGCTCCGAGACCGCCTCTGCCCATTCAATGTCGCAGAACCCGAGGCTGTTGACCCCGATGCCGCTGGTGAAATCCAGATACTTCTGCCCCTCCGGCCCTTCGGCGCACAGACCGTGCCCTTTTTCCAGCGCGATGGGGTTGCGGTTATAGGTGTGCAGGACATATTCGTTGTCCCGCTTGATGACTTTTTCAGAGTTCATAAACCTTCCTCCTGCAAAATGAGTGTCGGGCGTTTGACTCTATTATAAAGCGCCCGGCAGTATCCGGCAAGCCTTATTCCCGATGGCTGCGGCGGTAGAAGCGGGTGCCGGAACCACGATCCGAGAACAGCTCCAGCAGGATGGAGTGGGGCACTCTGCCGTCGATGATGACCGCCTCGTGCACACCCTGATAGATCGCATCTGCCATGCCGCCGATCTTGGGGATCATGCCGCCTGCGATGATGCCGGCAGACTTGTAGCCCTCGATCTCGCTGACCTCGACCTCCGGGATCAGGGTGGTCTCGTCCTCCTTATCCCGCAGCAGACCCGCGATGTCGGTCATGGAGACGAGCTTTTCTGCCTTGAGCGCAATGGCGATCTGCGCCGCAGCGGTGTCCGCGTTGACGTTGTACGCCTGCCCCAGATCGTCCATGCCGACCGTGGCAATGACCGGGATAAATCCGCCGTCCAGCAGGTTTGCGATCAGGGTAGGGTCCACATGGACGATCTCGCCCACATGCCCGAGCTGTGCGTCCAGCTCGGTGCAGCGGAGCATCTGCCCGTCCATGCCGCACAGACCTACGCCGCGCCCGCGGAGCTTTGCGACCAGATCCTTGTTGACCTTGCCCGCCAGCACCTGCTGCACGATCTCCATCGTGGCATCGTCGGTAACGCGCAGACCGTTTGCAAAGTGACTTTCGACCCCGACCTTCTTGAGCATCTCGTTGATGGCAGGGCCGCCGCCGTGCACCAGAACCACCCGCACGCCCAGCAGCGTCAGGGTGACAAGATCGTTCATGACCGCATTTTTGAGCGTTTCGTTGATCATGGCGTTGCCGCCGTATTTGATGACCATCGTTTTGCCGTGGTATTTCTGGATGTATGGTGTTGCTTCTGAAAACAGAAGCGCCATTTCTTCATTTTTCATACTTTCATCCCCACTGTTCCGGAAGCTGTATCTAACGATTGGACTCAGCTCCCCCAAAGGGGGAACTGTCGAACGAAGTGAGCCTGAGAGGACGAGCCGGTTCATCGATGTTTGCGTCCTTGCCCTCTCCGTCAAAACTTTACAGTTTTGCCGCCTCTCCCAGAGGGAGAGGAAAGACCATAACGGAAAACTTTATTGTAAAATCAAGTCCGGTAATCGCCGTTGATCTTCACATAATCATAGGTCAGATCACAGCCCCACGCCTTGGCCGTGGCTTCGCCGGTGCCCATATCGACCTTGACAAGGATATCGTGCTCGCTCAGCACCCTGGCGGCTTCTTCCTCGCTGTAGGGGTGGTAGGCAGCATTCTCGCAGACGTACACCTCGCCCGCCTTGCTGGACAGCCAGACGCACACCTTGTCGATGGAGAAATCGCCGGGGGTGTAGCCGATGGCGCACAGGATGCGGCCCCAGTTGGCATCCTTGCCAAACACAGCCGCCTTGAAGAGGTTGGAGCAGACCACGCTGCGGGAGACTGCCCGCGCGGTCTTGAGGTCGGGCGCATGGGTCACCTCGCAGGTGATCAGGTGGGTCGCGCCCTCACCGTCGCCCGCGTGCTCGGCACACATGTGCTCCGCAATGGCGGTCAGCGCGGCAACGAACGCCTCGTAGTCCGCGTTCTCCTCGCAGATCTCCGGGTTGCCCGCCAGACCCGATGCCATGATGATCAGGGTATCGTTGGTCGAGGTGTCCAGATCGACGCTCATCTGGTTGTAGGTGCCGGGCACCACCGTCTTGAGCGCCTTCTCCAGCAGGATGGGGGAGACCGCCGCATCGGTGGTGTAGAACGCCAGCATGGTCGCCATATTGGGGGCGATCATGCCGCTGCCCTTGCCGATGGCTCCCACGGTGCAGGTCTTGCCGCCCAGCTCGAACTGGATGGCGTATTCCTTTTTATGGGTGTCGGTGGTCATAATGGCGACCGCTGCATCGTTGCTGCCCTGTGCGGTAGAAGCCAGCTTTGCCGCTGCCGCCGGGATGCCCCGCGCAAACGGATCAATGACCATCGGCTGCCCGATGACACCGGTGGAGGCGGGCAGAACGTCCATTGCATCCAGTCCAAGCTCCTTGGCGACCAGCTCACAGCATTCCTCTGCCAGTGCCACGCCGTTGGCGGCGCAGGTGTTGGCGTTGCCGCTGTTGACAAGGATCGCCTGTGCGTAGCCGTCGGTCAGGTGAGCGCGATCCACCTTGATGGGTGCGCCACAGACCTTATTGGTGGTGTAAACGCCCGCTGCCGCGCAGCGGACATCCGCCTTGATGAGTGCCAGATCGTATTTTTCCGCATGGTTTGCACGGATGCCGCAATGTACGCCCGCTGCCGCAAACCCCTTGGGCGCACAGATGCCGCCCGCAACCTCTTGATACTGCATAAAAATCACCCCGTTGTTATTCCAGTCCTGCGGTCTCGTCCAGTCCCAGCATCAGGTTCATGCACTGGATCGCCGCGCCGGACGAGCCTTTGCCAAGGT
>CAZUDU010000111.1:0-5268 GCA_964619455.1 uncultured Faecalibacterium sp. | reverse complement strand
GCAGCAAGGTTTGCCAGAATGTGCTCACCGGCATTGGAGGTGTCGGTGGGGACTTCCCATTTTTCCAGCAGAGAGCCGGTGGTGGTGAACAGACCGACCTTGGCAGTGGTGCCGCCGAGGTCGATGCCAAATGCGTATTCCTTCATATCATTTACCTCTTTTCATGCGGATCGCCCGCAGGATCACTCGTACCTGTCAGTATACCATATCCTGCGGCAAAAAGCAGACCAGAAACCGTGATTTATGCAACTGGACGAAAAAATTGTGAAAAAGATAGCAAAAGTTGCAGGATTCAGCCTTCCACGGGGTTGGTCAGGCTGCCAATGCCGTCGATCTCGCAGCGAACGACATCGCCCGGGCGCAGGAACTGCGGCGGATCCATGCCCATGCCGACCCCGGCGGGGGTGCCGGTGGCGATGATGGTGCCCGCCTTCAGGGTCATCCCCTGCGAAAGCTCACAGATCACATGGTCGATGTCAAAGATCTGGAGCGAGGTGTTGGTGTCCTGCCGCTTTTCTCCGTTGACAAAGCTGCGGATGCCGACAGCGGGCGGGTACTGCGCAAATTCATCAGCGGTCACGATGCAGGGCCCCATCGGGGTGAAGCCGTCCAGACTTTTGCCGAAGTACCATTGCTTGTGTGCGGTCTGCACATCCCGCGCGGAAACGTCGTTCAGGATGGTGTAGCCGAATACATAGTCCTGACTCTGCCCGGCGGGAACATCCTTTGCGTCCTTTCCAAGGATGACCGCCAGTTCACACTCGTAGTCCAGCTTCTGTACAAGATCGGTGTGCGCCTGGATCGCGCCGCCGTCCGGGACGGCACGGCTGACCCGTTTGGAAAAATAAATGGCATCCTGATGCTGGGTGGAGAAGGCGTCCGCAGAATACTTCTCTGCTTCCTCCGAATGCGCCAGATAGTTGATGCCCAGACAGATCACATCCTGCGAAGGGCAGGGGATGGGGCTTTGGAGCTGTACGGCATCCGCCGGCAGTGAGGGGAGCCCGGCGCTCATGGCAAGGCTCAGCCCCATGCGCACCCGCGGGGTCAGAAAGGGGATGGCATCGCTCAGGGTCTCGTAGGACATCCCCAGCCAGCTCAGAGGGGTGACGGTGGAACCGTCCGCAGAGAGGACGGCGGGTTCTTCTACGCCGTCCGGCATACGGCAGGTAACAAAACGCATGGCAGTCCTCCTGACTCAGTGACGGTAAGCGATGGCATTGCGGATGCGCTCGGCCTCTGCGTCACCGGCAAGCTGGCGCACCAGCTCCAGCGCAAAGGGAATGGCACCGCCCAGACCAAAGCTGGTGATGATGTTGCCGTCCACGACCACTTCTTCGTCCAGCACGGCGGCACCGGCAAGCTGATCCTGAAATGCGGCATGAGCCGTGGCGCGTTTGCCCTCCAGCAGACCCAGCGATGCCAGAACGCTGGGAGCGGCGCAGATGGCGGCGACCTTCTTGCCCGCAGCAGCAAAGGCGGTGCAGGTGTCGGTGACCGTCTTGTTGGCGGCAAGGTTCGGGGTGCCGGGGATGCCGCCGGGCAGGATGACCAGATCCACATCGGAGTAGTCTACATCCTCGGCAACGGCATCGGCGGTGATACGGATGTTATGGCTGCTGACGAGCTGCTTTTTGCCGCTGGCGCTTGCGATCACGACCTCCACTCTGGCGCGGCGGAGCAGGTCTGCGACCAGCAGGGCTTCACATTCCTCGGTGCCGTCTGCAAAAAATAAAACTGCTTTGCTCATTGTAGAAAAACCTCCTTGTTCTTCAAAAAAGCCGTGTGCCGCAAAACGGGCGTTCCCCGGCGGCACACGGTATCCTTGGCAATGTCAGTGAGAAGCCTTGTCCTCTTCCAGCAGAGCGCGGAGGACGCTGTCCTCTGCACCCAGAACGCGGTTGACACGGCTGATGATGGCGCTGGATGCGCCGGTCTTTTCCATGATCTCGGTGTAGATGCACTTATCCACCAGCATTTCTGCAATGTTGAAGCGCTGCTCCATCGCACTCAGCTCGGAGTAGCTGCAAACATCCTGCAAAAAACGGTAGCACTGCTCCGGGGTCTCCAGCTCCAGAAATTTCTGATACAGACCGGATTTGCCGGTCGGGTGATCCTTTGCCATGCGTATTCTCCTTTTGTTCAATGACCCGAACGAACGGGCACTTCATTACACTATATCAGTGTAGTACACTCAGGGGAAAAAAGCAAGGGTCTTGCGCTGCTTTGGCAAAAAGTTCAGCGCAGGGTGTGCTCAAACACCAGCTCATTGCGGGGCACACTGCCCTCGGTCTGCTCGGCAGGGCGCAGGTTGCGGTAGCCGCGTGCCTTGAAGAACTGCTGCACCGGCAGTGCCTTGGCGTGGACGTTGCACCAGACACGCCCCTTGCCCTCGCCGCGTGCCAGACGCTCGCAGGTGGAAACGATATCCCGCCCCAGTGCCTTGCCGCGGTATTCCGGCTTGAGGTACAGGTGCATCAGGTGCAGGCCGGTGTGCTCCATCTTCCATGCATAGTAGCCGATGACCTTATCGCCCATGAAAACGAGGAAATAGTTCACATCGTTGTCGAGGTCGTTCTCGATGGCGTCGGCGCTCTGCAGCTCCTCCACCAGCGTGTCGAGCTGCTTTGCGGGGTAATAACGCTTGTACACCTCGTGCCAGATCTCGTTTGCAAGATCAGCAGTGGCGTGGATGTATTTTGCTTTGGCAACAAGTTTGTAATCAGGTTTCATAATGCTCCTTGTCGTGGATCTAGTCTCTGTTACGCGGGTTTGTCGGTAAGAGTATTGTACCACATTCTGCCCTGAGGTGTAAAGAAAAAACGCAACGGCGTCGGACCGGAGAAACTCTCCGAAAAAGCGACAAAATGCACAAGAATACGAGAAAAGATTATGAAAAAGCATCCTTGTTGATGTGGCGCGAATGAGATATAATAGAGATACCAAACCGGAAAGGAGTCGTGCTCTATGGCAAAGGCATCGCAGGTAGTCTTACTGGAAAATGAATTCTATATCATCAAAGCCCCCAACGGAAAGGTGCTTGAGGTCAAAAACTATAACCCTGAAAACGGCGCTGCCATCCAGCTGTGGAGCTATGCCGGGCATCCGTGGCAGCAGTGGCAGTTCATCGATGCAGGCGAAGGGCGCTGGCGTATCAAGAACCGCTTTACCGGCAAGATGATCGATCTGGCACTGGGCGGCGTGGTGGAAGGCACCTGGCTGCACCAGTGGAGCCGCACCAGCGGGCTGAGCCAGTGCTGGGAGCTGGAGCCGACCCGCAGCGGGCGCACCCGCATCCGCAACGTGCTGGCGGATAAATACATCGACCTTGTAGGCATGAATACCTCCAACGGCGCGCAGGCGCAGATCTGGAACTTTGTGTCCGGCGGCAATCAGGAGTGGCAGCTTGAACGCATCGACCCGGATGCCGTGCAGCCCACGGCCCGTGCAGCACAGGCGGGGGAGGCAAAGCAGAGTGCCTCGCAGCGCAAGCATCAGAACGATTTGGTGCGCAAGCTGAACAGTGCCGGCAAGGGGCGCGCAGGGCGCGGCAAGGCATAAGCCCGATCCAGCCGGAAAAGAAAACGGAAAAGTGCCCCGCAGGAGACCCTGTGGGGCACTTTTGAGAGCAAAGGAGACAAACGAATGGACCCGATGAAGGCAGAATACCCGATGTTCAATACCACCCTGTGCTATCTGGAACAGGATGGCGCGTACCTGATGCTGCACCGCATCAAGAAAAAGAACGATTACAACCACGACAAGTGGGTGGGCGTGGGCGGCAAGTTTGAGCCGTTTGAAAGCCCGGAGGACTGCCTTGTGCGGGAAGTGCGGGAGGAGACCGGCCTGACCCTGAAACGCTGGCGCTGCCGGGGCATCGTGACCTTTGTGCTGGGGCAGATGACCGAGTATATGCATCTGTATACCGCCGATGCATGGGAGGGCGAGATGATCCGGGGCGATGCCTGCAACGAGGGCGTGCTGGAATGGGTGCCCAAAAGCAAGGTGCCGGAGCTGCCCATCTGGGAGGGCGATCAGCTGTTTTTCCGCCTGCTGGAAGAGCAGCGCCCCTATTTCTCGCTCAAGCTGGTCTACGAGGGCGATGCGCTCGTGCAGGCCGTGCTGGACGGGGAAAGGATCTTCACTCGATAAACAAAAAGAACAACGAGGCTGCATTTTCAGATGCAGCCTCGTTGCCGTTTGTGCGGATCACTTCAGCTTCAGGTCGCCTTCCCGGATCCAGCCAAGGCGGCGCTCGATCTCGCAGAACAGGACGCTCAGCACGGCGGGCAGGACAAAGCAGAGCAGGAGCATGGCAGCCCAGTCCATCGGGGTGATGGCGGCTTTGACCCCGGCGGCAACATCGTTGACCCAGCCGGTGTAAACGCCGATCTGCCCCACAAGGCCGCAGGTGCCCATGCCGGAGGAGACGGCGGCGCCGTTCATCTCAAAGTGGAATACGCAGGTGGCGAGCGGGCCGGTGATGGCGCTGGCAAGGGTGGGCGCGATCCAGATGCGGGGGTTCTTGACGATGTTGCCCATTTGCAGCATGCTGGTGCCCAGACCCTGGCTGACAAGACCGCCCACGCCGTTTTCCTTATAACTCATCACGGCAAAGCCGACCATCTGGGCGCAGCA
This sequence comes from uncultured Faecalibacterium sp., assembly GCA_964619455.1. GTDB lineage: Bacteria > Bacillota > Clostridia > Oscillospirales > Ruminococcaceae > Faecalibacterium. The sequence continues at coordinate 630 of CAZUDU010000111.1, read as the reverse complement.
GCCCGCCACGGCCGCGCCGCCGGCAAGCCCGGTCAGGCCCAGCGCGGCGCAGATGGCGGCAGAGGAGATGGGCAGGGTCAGCGCCACGCCCACGATGACCGAGACCAGAATGCCCATGACCAAGGGTGCCTGCTCGGTCGCCCACATGATGAGGGTGCCTACCTGATTGGCGGCAGCGCCGATGGGCGCGGCGATCAGGATCGAAAGTCCGACACCGGCAAAGATGGTCACCAGCGGGGTGACAAGGATATCCACACGGGTCTCCTTGCTGACGGCCTTGCCCAGCTCAGCGGCAGCGATGGCAATGATGAGCACTGCCAGAGGGCCGCCCGCGCCGCCCAGAGCATTTGCGGAGTAGCCGACCGTGATCAGGCTGAACAGCACCAGCGGCGGGCAGTGCAGTGCCCAGCCAATGGCACACGCCATCGCGGGTCCGCTCATGGCAGAGGCATAGCCGCCGATCTCGACCAGAAACTCCATGCCGGTCTGCTGCCCCAGCGTCTTGATGATGGTGCCGATCAGCAGACTGGCAAACAACCCCTGTGCCATTGCGCCCAGTGCTTCGATCAGATAGCGCTGCGGGGTGATGACGATATCTTTCCGTTTTAAAAAATCTTTCACATTTTCCAT
>CAZUDU010000110.1:0-5280 GCA_964619455.1 uncultured Faecalibacterium sp. | reverse complement strand
TTACGGTGCTGACGCACCGCCGCCCTGTTCGAGTCCTGTACCGTCCACCGGAAAACAAAAAATCCCAAGCCAAAAGGCTTGGGATTTTTGTGGTGGACGGTACAGGACTCGAACCTGTGACCTCCTGCACGTCAAGCAGATGCTCTACCAGCTGAGCTAACCGTCCATATTGTGTTTCGCTGAAATCAGCTCGTTTATATTACCACAGCTTTTGCCAAAATGCAAGCCTTTTTTTCAAAAAATGTAAAACTTTTTTGAAACGAGAAAGTCGGAGGATTCTTTTGAACGTAAAATCGCATCTTTTTCGGAATGCACCGACAGCTTTCCGGTTGCTCACACCAGAGCGTTGTGGTATAATAAACTGATATTATAATAGGTGAACTATCGGAAAGGGAGACTGCATGAGAGTTTTGGGCATCGACCCCGGCTACGCCATCGTAGGTTGGGGCGTGGTGGATTATGCGGGCAACCGGTTTGCGCCGGTGGATTTCGGCGCGGTGTGCACCGATGCGGGGGTTCCGTTTGAACAGCGGCTGGACGAGGTCTACACCGGCGTCAAGGAGATCATCGAGCGCACCAAGCCGGAGGTGCTGGCGATCGAAAAGCTGTTTTACCAGCACAACCAGACCACGGTGATCGGTGTTGCCGAGGCGCGCGGGGTCATCCTGCTGGCGGCGGCACAGGCGGGGCTGCCCATCTACGAGTACACCCCCATGCAGGTCAAGCAGGCGGTGACCGGCTACGGCAAGGCGGTCAAAAAGCAGGTGCAGGAGATGACCCGCATGCTGCTGTGTCTGCCCGCCGTTCCCAAGCCGGATGATACCGCCGATGCACTGGCGATGGCGATCACCTTCTGCCACACCAACGGCAACCAGCTCAGCCGCTACACCCGCCGGGTGGCAGGGCCGATTTAAAGTAAAAAGCAAGAGTGAAGATTGAATAAGGAATGATCCGGGCGGGATCTTTCAGAAAAGAGAAGGCTATGATCTATTGTCTGACCGGAAAAATCATCAAGAAAAGCCTGAACGCGGTGGTGCTCAGCTGCGGCGGGGTGGGGTATTATGCCCAGTGTCCTGCCAGCGTGGCGGGGGCACTGCCCGGCGTGGGCAAGGAGACCACCCTCTACACCGTGATGAGTGTGACCGAGAACGATGTCAGCCTGTACGGCTTTGCGACCGAGGAGCAGCAGAGCTGCTTTGAACTGCTCACCTCGGTCTCCGGCGTGGGCGCCAAGGTGGGGCTTGCCATCCTGAGCGTGATGGAGCCGGACCGGGTGGCGCTGGCGATCTCGGCCGGGGATCACAAGGCGTTCAAGGCGGCCAGCGGCGTTGGCCCCAAGCTTGCCCAGCGCATCGTGCTGGAGCTGAAGGATAAGGTCGCCAAGGGCTTTGTGGACGGCATCTCGCTGGAGGATGTGGCGGGTGCCGCCACGGAGAGTGCTGCTTCGCAGAGCAGTACGCAGGCGGTCGCGGCGCTGGTCTCGCTGGGGTACAGCCAGAGCGAGGCAGCGCTGGCTGTCTCTAAGATCGACGCATCCCTCCCGGTGGAGGAGATCATCAAGCTGGCTCTGCGCAGCATGGCAGGCAGGAGGTAAACGATGCAGGACGATACCGCGCTTTATGGCGCACGCATGATGCAGCCCGGGCTGACCACGGCGGACAACGAGGAGAACAACCTCCGCCCGCAGCGGCTGGAGGACTACATCGGGCAGGAGAAGGTCAAACAGAACCTCAAAATTTATCTGGAAGCGGCAAAGCGCCGCGGCGAGCCGGTGGATCATATCCTGTTGTACGGTCCGCCGGGTCTGGGCAAGACCACGCTGGCGGGCATCATCGCCAACGAGATGGGGGTGCAGATCCGCATCACCAGCGGCCCGGCGATCGAAAAACCGGGCGATCTGGCAGCACTGCTGACCAACCTTCAGGAAGGCGATGTGCTGTTCATTGACGAGATCCACCGCCTGTCCCGTCAGGTGGAAGAGGTGCTCTATCCGGCGCTGGAGGACTACGCACTGGATATCATGATCGGCAAAGGACCCAGTGCCCAGAGCATCCGTATCAACCTGCCGCGCTTCACGCTGGTGGGCGCGACCACCCGTGCAGGACAGATCACCGGACCGCTGCGCGACCGTTTTGGCGTGCTGCTCAAGCTGGAGCTGTACGGTCCGGAGGAGTTGAGCCGCATCATCCAGCGCTCGGCGGGCATTCTGGATCAGCCCATCACCCCGGAGGGCGCGTATGAGCTGGCAAAGTGCAGCCGCGGCACGCCCCGTGTGGCAAACCGCTTCCTGAAGCGCATCCGTGACTTTGCCACCGTGCTGGGAGACGGAGTGATCGACCGCGAGGTATCCCTGATGGGTCTGAAGCGGATGGACGTGGACTCACTGGGTCTGGACGAACTGGATCGCAGCCTGCTGCGCGCTATCATCGAGATGTACAACGGCGGCCCGGTCGGCCTGGAAACGCTGGCGGCGGCGCTGGGGGAAGAGGCGGTCACGCTGGAGGACCTGTGTGAGCCGTACCTGATGCAGATGGGCTTTTTGACCCGGACCCCGCGCGGACGCTGCGCGACCCGCCTTGCCTACGAGCACCTTGGGATGCGCCCGCCGGAAAGCGGCGCCCCGGAGGACAACGGGCAGCAGAGCCTGTTTTAAAGTAAAAAGCAAGAGGGAATAAGTAATGGGCGGGAACATCTCTCGTCTGACCCTTGCCTCTCCCTTTGAAAGGTTTTCCCGGCTGGGGGAAGATGCCGCCAGCGGCGGCAAAAAGGGGGAACAAGGAGCCGAACGAAAGCGAGGCGGAGAGGAGGAACCGGTGCACCTCTGCCGGTATCCTTGCCCTCTCGGACTCGCCGCTTCATTCCTCGACAGCTCTCCCAAGGGGAGAGCCAAGCACAACGATCCCTTCTTTATTTTTGAAAGTGAGGCAGATCAATATGGGAAAGTATTTTGGAACCGATGGCGTTCGCGGTGTGGCAGGTGCAGACCTGACCTGTGAGCTGGCCATGAAGATCGGCCGCGGTGCGGCGGCTGTGCTGACCGGAAGCACCGGGCACCGCCCCCGCATCCTGATCGGCAAGGACACCCGCCAGTCCGGCGATATGCTGGAAGCGGCGCTGACCGCAGGTCTTTGCAGCGTGGGCGCAGACGTAGAAAGTCTGGGTGTGCTGCCCACACCGGCAGTGGCATATCTGGTGCGCAAGTACGGTGCGGACGCCGGCGTGGTCATCTCGGCCTCGCACAACCCGATGGAGTTCAACGGCATCAAGATCTTTGCCGGTACCGGCTACAAGCTGCCGGATGAGGTGGAGAACGAGATCGAGGCGCACATCGACAACGACTGCAAGGGCATCGAGCTGATGACCGGCGAGAAGGTGGGCCGTGTGACCTGCCGTCAGGACGGCCTGCAGGATTATGTGGATCACCTGTACGAGTCCATCGGCGGGGATCTGACCGGGCTGCGCGTCTGCATCGACTGTGCCAACGGTGCGGCGGCAGAGGTGGCCCAAAAGCTCTTCCCCCGCATGGGCGCAGACTGCACCTTCCTTGGCATCGAGCCGGACGGCGCGAACATCAACAAGGGCGTGGGCAGCACCCACCTCGACAATCTGGAAAAAGCGGTGGTCGAAGGCGGCTTTGACTGCGGCATCGCCTTTGACGGCGATGCAGACCGCTGCCTTGCCTGCGACGAAAAGGGGCAGGAGATCGACGGTGACAAGATCATTGCACTGCTGTCCATGGCGATGCGCAAAGAGGGCACGCTGGACGGCGACACCGCCGTAGTCACGGTCATGTCCAATCTGGGCTTTATCAAGTTTATGGAAGCACAGGGCATCCGTACCGAAAAGACGGCGGTGGGTGACCGCTATGTGCTGGAAAATATGCGGGAGAACGGCTACTCCATCGGCGGCGAGCAGAGCGGGCATGTCATCCTGCTGCATCATGCGACCACCGGTGACGGTGAGCTGACCGCAGGCAAGCTGCTCAAGCTGCTGGCGGAAAGCGGCAAAAAGATGAGCGAGCTGAACGAGGTCTACGCCCAGTACCCGCAGGTGCTGGTGAACGTGACCGCGAATGCTGCGCAGAAGGCGGCCTACAAAGAGGATGAAGTGATGGCGGGCTTCATCGAGAACGAGCAGCAGAGGCTCATGGGTATGGGCCGTGTGCTGGTGCGGGTGTCCGGCACCGAGCCGAAGATCCGCGTGATGGTGGAAGGCAAGGAGCTGGATGCCATCCATGCGTGTGCGGCCCGCATCGTGGAAAAGATCGAACAGCGGATTTTGAAATAAAAAGGAGAAGATTATGCGTCCTGCTGATACATGGAAGGATTACGAGCTGCTGGATGCCACCGACGGCAACCGGCTGGAGCGCTGGGGAGAGACCATCCTCATCCGCCCGGACCCGCAGGTGGTCTGGAAGACCCCCAAGAAAAGCCCCCTGTGGGCAAAGGCAGATGCCATCTACCACCGCTCCAATCAGGGCGGCGGTGAGTGGGAGTACCGCCGCCGCCTGCCGGAAAAGTGGAACATCACCTGCGGCGAAGGCGCGGATAAGCTGACCCTGATCGTCAGCCCCACCGGCTTCAAGCACACCGGCGTGTTCCCGGAGCAGGCGGTCAACTGGGCATGGTATGCCAAAAAGATCCGTGCAGCAGGGCGCCCGATCAAGGTGCTGAACCTGTTCGGCTATACCGGCGGCGCAACGCTGGCCTGTGCGGCAGCGGGTGCCACTGTCTGCCATGTGGATGCCTCCAAGGGCATTGTGGCATGGGGCAAGGAGAACGTTGTGGCGAGCGGCCTGCAGGATCGCCCCATCCGCTGGCTGGTGGATGACTGCGCCAAGTTCGTCGCGCGTGAAAAGCGCCGCGGCAACACCTACGACGGCATCATCATGGATCCGCCGAGCTACGGCCGCGGCCCCGGCGGCGAGATCTGGAAGCTGGAGGACTGCATCTATGATCTGGTCAGCCAGTGCGAGGAAGTGCTGAGCGATACCCCGCTCTTCTTTGCAGTCAACAGCTACACCACCGGTCTGTCCCCGGCGGTCATGGAGTATATGCTCAAGACTACCCTCGTGCCCCGTTTTGGCGGCAAGACCAGCTGTGACGAGATCGGCCTGCCGGTGTCGGCCACCGGCGGCGTGGTGCCCTGCGGCGCAACGGCGATCTGGGAGGAGTAAAACATTCTCGCCCTCTCCGTCATTGCTTACGCAATGCCACCTCTCCCAGAGGGAGAGGCAAGACGCTCTCGGTTTACATTTCTTGGCTCCCCCTTTGGGGGAGC
>CAZUDU010000109.1:0-5290 GCA_964619455.1 uncultured Faecalibacterium sp. | reverse complement strand
AAGCTGCTGGTGATGAAGTACTGCTTTGCCTGCGGGCTGTACCGGCAGGGGCTGGCGCACGATCTGAGCAAGTACAGCCCCACCGAGTTCATCCCCGGCTGTATCTATTATCAGGGCGATCACAGTCCCAACGAAGCCGAGCGTGAAGCAAAGGGCTATACCTCGGCATGGCTGCACCACAAGGGGCGCAACAAGCATCATCTGGAGTACTGGATCGATTACAGCACCCAGAAGGCAGGGCTGACCGGGATGAAGATCCCGCTGCGGTATGTCTGCGAGATGGTCTGCGACCGTGTGGCGGCAAGCCAGATCTATCTGGGTGACAAATATACCGATGCCGCTGCATGGAACTATTACGAGCGCAGCAAGGATCATTACCTGCTCCACCCGGAGACCCGTGCGCTGCTGGAAAAGCTGCTCAAAATGGTGCGGGACCTCGGGCAGGAACGCACCTTTGCGTACATGAAGAACCTTCTGGGCTGCGAAAACGACTACTGAACCGGAGAAAAAGCGCAAAACACCCCGTACCCACAGCAAGACCGCAACGCGGCGCTGTGAGCACGGGGTGCTGTTTTTACAAATGGGAAATTACTGCTCGTTTTCGTAGATCTGGATATAACGGGGCGCGGATCTGTCCTGCCAGAACAGCAGCATCCCGGTCAGTACGACAGCGAGAGTGGTCAGGGCCGTGAGCAGAGCTTTGATAACTTTCATGGTGAAAAGCCTCCTTGGTCTGTCTGGAGCGGAGCGGGGGACGTTCCCTCCGATATAGCCCTAGTATAGCACATCCTGCGCGCAAAGGCAAACCGCAGAACGGTGGAAAACTGGGCAAAAGATAAAAATTTAACAAGTTGAAATAAGCTTTTTTGGGTAGAAAGTTCAGGGAAATGGGCTTTTTTGCGCTGGTTATCGTTGACTTCCCACGCCAAAATGATACAATAAATATGTTAAGCAGCTACTGTCCCTGTACCAGTGCGCCTGCATGAGCGTAGGGGGCAGCAATTCAAGCAGAATGGGGGATATAAATTCCATGTTGAACAAGCTGAAACGTGCGGCGCTTGGCGCGCATACGCCGCATGACAAGGCAACTGCTGCAAGCAAACCTGTCCCGATGCCTCTGCCCGCGCAGGTACGCATCCTGATGAGCCAGCACATTGGCGCACCCGCTAAGGTTCTGGTCAAAAAAGGCGATGAAGTGTTCGTCGGCACCAAGATCGGTGAGGCGGGCGGCTTTGTCTCCGCAAACATCCACTCCAGCGTTTCCGGCACGGTTGCAGCCGTGGAGCCTTTCCGTCTTTCCAACGGCCGCAGCTGTGACTCGGTCGTGATCAAGACCGATGGCAGCCAGACCGTTGATCCTGCCATCAAGGCACCGGTCGTCACCGACAAGGCGAGCTTCCTCGCTGCGGTGCGCGAGTGCGGCCTGGTCGGTCTGGGCGGCGCAGGCTTCCCGACCGATGTCAAGCTCCAGCCCAAGCAGCCGGTGGATACCCTGCTGATCAACGCTTCCGAGTGCGAAGTGTGGCTGACCAGCGACACTCAGGAGATGCTCAACTGCACCGAGGACATCGTCCGCGGCATTCAGGCAGTGCTGGAGTACACCGGCATCCCCAAGTGCGTCATCGGCATCGAGAACAATAAGCCCGAGTGCATCGACGTGCTGTGCAAGGCGACCAAGGAGATCGCAAACATCGAGGTCAAGCCCCTGCCCAGCGTCTACGGCACCGGCGCAGAGCTGATCCTGATCGAGAAGTGCCTGGGCCGCGAGGTGCCGCACGGCGGTCTGCCCGCAGATGCAGGCGCGATCGTCATGAACGTGACCTCCGTCTCCGCTCTGGGCAAGTACCTCGTGACCGGTATGCCGGTGGTCGAGCGCACCATCACCGTGGACGGTGATGCCTGCGAGAAGCCCCAGAACATCGTCGTTCCCGTGGGTACCTCCTACGAGGACGTCATCAACGCTGTCGGCATCAAGGGCGGCGTGACTCTGGGCAAGGTCGTGGCCGGCGGTGCGATGATGGGCCCTGCGGTCGAGAACCTCGCATACCCCACCACCAAGACCACTTCCGGTCTGATCCTGCTGAGCGACATCGCTGCAAAGCCCGCTCCCGTCAGCCCCTGCATCCGCTGCGGCCGCTGCGTGGAGTATTGCCCGATGGGTCTGGAGCCTGTTGAGGTCAATCAGGCTTACGCGGCACGTGATGTGGAAGAGCTGGGCAAGCTGCACACCGACTACTGCTTCAACTGCGGCTCCTGCTCCTTCGTCTGCCCGGCAAAGCGCCCTGTCACCCAGATGATGAGTCTGGCAAAGGCGTTCTACCTTGGTGAAATCAAAAAAGGAGGCAATAAGTAATGGATACGAGACTTATTGTTTCGGCTTCCCCGCATGTGCGCAGTGAGGAAACGACCTCCAGCCTGATGGCAAACGTCATCGTGGCACTGTGCCCCTGCGTGGTCGCCTCTGCGATCATTTTTGGCATGCGTGCACTGCTGGTCACCGCTGTGTCGGTGATCGCCTGTGTTGCATTCGAGTGGCTGTACTGCAAGCTGCTCAAGCGCCCGAACCCCATCGGCGATCTGTCCGCTGTGGTCACCGGCATCATTCTGGCGATGAACGTGCCCGTGGGCATGCCTCTGGGTCAGCTCATCGTGGGCGATCTGGTCGCCATCATCGTGGTCAAGCAGCTGTTCGGCGGCATTGGCATGAACTTTGCAAACCCGGCTCTGGTCGCTCGTATCGTGCTGTTCGTCAGCTTTGCGGGCGCTATGAACACCTGGGTGTTCCCGGATGCAGCAGTGGACCAGCTGTCCAAGGCAACTCCGCTGGCAGTGGCTGACACTTCCAAGCTGAGCCTGCTGGATCTGTTCATGGGCATCCACGGCGGTGTTCTGGGCGAGACCTGCGCTCTGGCCATCCTGCTGGGTCTGGTGTACCTCGTTGCGACCAAGACCATCAGCATTGCGATCCCTGCTTCCTATGTGGGCAGCGTGTTCGTGTTCTACCTGATCGCGACCAAGGATCTGCACGCTTCTCTGGCGGCTGTCCTGTCCGGCGGTCTGCTGTTCGGCGCTGTCTTTATGGCCACCGACTACGTCACCAGCCCCTTCACCCTGAAGGGCAAGCTGGTCTACGGCGTGGCTCTGGGCATCGTGACCTTTGCCATCCGTTACTGGGGCAGCTACACCGAGGGCGTGTCCTTCGCACTGCTGTTCATGAACCTGTGGGTCCCGTATATCAACGACCTGACCCGTCAGACCCCGTATGGCTACATCAAGCCCAAAAAGCCTGCAAAGGAGGGTGCTGACAAATGAAAAAGTCTGCAAATTGGGAGAGCACCATCAAGCCGATCCTCGTGCTGAGCGTGATCTCTTTGATCGTCAGCCTGCTGCTGGCACTGGTCAACTCCTACACTGCTCCGATCATTGCGGAGAACAACCGCCGCACCACGCTGGCAGCTTATGTCGGCGTTCTGCCCACGGTCTCTGACGCTGCTGAGCTGGAGGAAGTGACCGGCTTTACCACCGAGAATGTCACCGGCGTGGTCAAGGCTCCGGACGGCAGCATTGCAGTCAAGGCAGAGGAATCCGGCTTTGACGGCGGCGCTGTCATCGTCATCATGGGCTTTGATGCAAATGGTGTCGAGACCGGCATCTGGGTGGATGCTTCCAGCCAGACCAAGGGCATCGGCAGCAACATTGCAAACGATGACTTCCTGGCACAGTTTGCCGGCATGGACGGCACCCAGAACATCGCCATTGGCGAGGGCTACGACGCAAAGAGCGGCGCGACCATCTCCTCCAAGGCACTGTTCGCTGCCATCAATGACTGCATCAACTGCTTCAACGAGCTGGCATAAAGGAGGTTGGTAAGAAATGGCACAAGAGAATAATTCCAAGGTAAGCATCCTTACCAACGGTATCATCAAAGAAAACCCCGTTCTGCGTCTGGTTCTGGGTACCTGCTCCATTCTGGCAGTTACCACCGCAGTTTCCAGCGCACTGGGCATGGGCGCCGCCTTCACTTTCGTGCTGGTGTGCTCCAACATCATGATCTCGCTGCTGCGCAACGTGATCCCCGGCAAGGTCCATCTGCCTTGCTACATCGTCATCATCGCAGGCTTCGTGACCATCGTTCAGATGGTCATGCAGGCAACGATGGAGAGCCTGTACAACGCACTGGGCGTTTTCCTGCCGCTGATCGTTGTCAACTGCATTATTCTGGGCCGTGCGGAGATGTTCGCATGCAAGAACAATGTGGTGGACTCCGCTCTGGACGGCGTGGGCATGGGCATCGGCTACACCCTGACCGCTACCCTGATGGCGACCATCCGTGAGGTCCTGGGCAGCGGCACCTGGCTGGGCTTCCAGGTCCTGCCCGAGAGCATGGCAAAGCTGACCATCATGACTCAGGCTCCCGGCGCATTCTTCTGCTACGGCGTGCTGATGGCAGGCTGCATCTGGCTGGAGGGCAAGCTGGACGCGCGCATTGAGCGCAAGATCGGCTGCCAGCCCCTCAAGGAACTGCAGGAAGGAGAGGAAAACTAATGCTGGTCAAACTCGCTGCAATCTTCTTCAGCATGATCCTTGTGAACAACTACGTGCTGGTGAAGTTCTATGGCATCTGCCCGTTCCTGGGCGTTTCCAAAAAGCTGGACTCCGCTGTTGGTATGTCCGGCGCAGTTATCTTTGTTATGTTCATGGCAACGGCCGTGACCTTCCCGATGCAGATCTTCATTCTGGATCCGGCAGGTCTGGGCTATCTGCAGACCATCGTGTTCATTCTGGTCATCGCCGTTCTGGTGCAGTTCATCGAGATCTTCCTCAAGAAGTATATCGTTTCGCTGTACAACTCTCTGGGCGTGTACCTGCCCCTGATCACCACCAACTGCTGCGTGCTGGCAGTTACCATTCTGGTCGTGGGTGACTACGGCGCAGATGTGGTGACCCACGGCTTTGGCTATGCCTACATCGAGGCTCTGGTCTGCGCAGTGGGCGCGGGCTGCGGCTTTATGCTGGCAATGGTCATGTTCAGCGGCGTGCGCAAGCGCGTGGAGGCATGCGATCCCCCGGCACCCTTCAAGGGTCTGCCCATCACTCTGATCGCAGCAGCCATCACCAGCCTGTCCTTCATGGGCTTCGGCGGCATCGTCGAAAACCTGTTCAATGTTACGCTGTAAGGGAGGAACAGGACTATGAGTATTTTTTCTGCTGTGATCCTTTGCACCATCGTGGGTGCGATCGGCGCGGTCATTCTGGTCGCTGCCGCAAAGTTTATGGCGGTCGAGGAAGA
>CAZUDU010000108.1:0-5527 GCA_964619455.1 uncultured Faecalibacterium sp. | reverse complement strand
TTTTGCAAGCCCTTTTTTCGACTTTTTTCTCTCTTTTTGCGTCTTTGTATACATCACATCCTTTTCTCCCCGTTTTTCGCAAACTTTTTGTGCTTATCTTCCTATTTATATAGAAAGAACACCTTCCGGCAGGATAGCGCTCCCGCCGGAAGGTGTTCTTTCAGCTCTTCTGTTCCTGTTTCAGATTCAGCCACACAGCCGCCGCAAGCAGCGGCAGCATCGAGATCAGCCCGATCGGTGCCGGCCCAAGCACATTATAATAAGAATCCGCCGGGTAGGTCAGCACAGTCGGAAGTGCTGCAACTGCATTAACGGCACCGTGCGCAATGGCAGGCAGCCAGATACATCCCGTCTTCTCATAAAGCCAGTCCAATACAGAATTCAATGCAAAACAGAACACGCACCACACTGCAAGCCCCAGCACCGGAGCCCCCAGATAATCCGTTCCGTATTCATAGCCGGTCAACAGCATCAGCGGCCAATGCCATACGCCCCAAATAATGCCGCCAAGCAGCCGCCCATTCAAAATACCAAAGCGTTCCTTGAGCTGCGGCATCATATAGCCGCGCCAGCCTGCTTCCTCGCCCATAGCGGGGATCATATTGATGAGTGGTGCCAGCGTCACTGCAATCAGCCCGCTCTGCATCAAATAAGACTGTATTGATACGCCCATTTCATTTTTGATCGCCTCAGCTGTCCATTCTCCGCCGTAAGCCGCAGCCAGCCAACTGCCGGAAAGGTCGAGCCGAGACGGGAACACCACAAAATACAGCGCTGCCCCCACGACCGTGAACACCGCCGGGCCAAACCATGCCGCCAGCCAGTACTTCATGCCGTGACACAGCTTCCAGCCGATGCCTGTAGGCTGACGCAGATAAACTTTCTGTACCAAAAGCGTTGCCGCCAGCGGGCAGAACATACTGATCGCCAAGATCAACTGGTACAGCGCAGCATCACTATCCCGCAGAAGCACTAAACTCGCCCACACCTGACACAGCCATGCCAGACCAAAGCTGAGCAGCAAGTACAGCCACAATCCCTTTGTATTCTTTTTCATACGAACTTCACCGCCGTTCCGTAAGCGATCACTTCGGCCGCGCCCTGCATGACGCTTGCCGAGGCGTAGCGCATCCCTACGATGGCATCTGCACCGAGTGCTTCTGCATCCTTGACCATCCGCCCTGTAGCGATCTGGCGGGCTTCTACCAGCATCTCTGCGTAATCGGTCACCTCGCCGCCGACCAGCGTGCGGAACGCCGCCATAATGTCGTGCCCGAAGTTCCGGCTCTGGACGGTGCTGCCGCGCACCACGCCCAGAGCTTCCAGCTTTTTGCCGGGGATCTCATTAATAGTTACGATAAGCATCTTCTTCTCCCTTTCTGATCTCTTCGATCCGCTCGATCAAAACCTTGACTGTTCCCACGATACACCCCGCCGGGATGCCGATCAGCACCAGCAGGATGGGCATTGGCGGGGCAGACTCCGGGTCTGCGTAAAATCCCCATACGATGATCGCAATGATCAGCGCCATCAGCAGTGTAAAGAGCACCGCGCCCACGCAGGCTCCCCGGATGCGCTCCGCCCTGCGATCCGTCCGTTCGATATCCACAAAGGTCACCCCCTGTTCCTCGCGTGCGGTCAGACGCGCCAGCGTCTTTTCCACATCCAGTTCCTCAAGGCTGCCCGGCTCCGACCTCAGAACGGTGCAGAAGTCCACCGCTTCCTCCAGATCGCTGCGGCGGGCACTCAGGCGCTGGAGATGCAGCACCATTCCGTCCGCAAGGGAGCATTCCCCGTCCAGCATCCGGCGGATCTCTGCCAGCGGCACATCCAGCTTGCGCAGCAGCTTGATGCGGCGCAGCCGTTCCACATCTGCCTGCGAGTAGGAACGGTAGCCGTTGCCGGGTTCCCGCCCGGGATGGATCAGCCCCTCCTCCTCGTAAAAGCGGATATTCTTTTTGGTCACGCCCACTGCGGCTTCCACTTCGTTGATCTTCATGCAGCACAGCCTCCTTACACGCCCATGTTACACCTTCCAGAAAGGGGAAGGTCAAGCCTTTTTCTCAAAAAATACAAAAAAAGGGGCAGCTGCCAGCGCAGCGCCCCCTTGCAAACGCGATATTTAGAAGTAGCACTTGATCTGGAAGCGATCCGCGCTGTCTTTTTTCTGCTCGACCACGATGTGCTCATGGTTGAAATCGAAGTGCACCGGGGTGCACAGGTCGGTATTGCGGGTCAGACGCAGCAGCTCCTGCACCCGCTTTTTCTCCTCCGGCACGTAGAACAGGTAGCTCACGCCCTCTTTTTTGGCGCGCCCGGTACGACCGATCCGGTGGGTGTAATGTTCGTTCTCGCTGGGAACATCGTAATTGATGACCGCGTCCACGTCCGAAACATCGATGCCGCGGGCGGCAACGTCGGTCGCGACCAGGATCGCCAGCTTGCCCTCGCGGAAGGTCTGCATGATCTTGTTGCGCTCCTTCTGGGAAAGATCGCCGTGCAGGCAGTCCACCGAGAAGCCCAGCCTTGCCAGCTGGTTTGCAAGCGTTGCGGTGCCAAACTTGGTATCGCAGAAGACCATGACACGCTTATAGCCCTCGCCGATGATGATCTGTGCCAGATCCGACAGCTTGTTGCGCCCGGAGGTCTCCAGCATGTACTGGGTGATCTTGGGCTGGCTCTCTTCCTTGGGCTGAACGGTGATTTCCTCGGCGTTGTGCTGATACAGCCAGCCGATATCCATGACCTCACGGCTGATGGTCGCGGAGAACATCGAGAGTGCCTTGCGCGCCTTCATCATCTCGATGATGTGGCGTACATCTTTATAAAAGCCCATGTTCAGCATCTCGTCCGCTTCATCCAGCACGATTTGGGTCACGTGCGAGATATCGATGCTGCGGCGCTTGTAGTGATCCATCAGGCGGCCCGGCGTCGCCACCACGATCTGGCAGCCCTCTGCAAGGCGCTTTGCCTGCTTGTCCATATTGGCACCGCCGTAGACGCACGCCACCTGCACTTCAGGCATGAAGTAGGTCAGCTCCTCCAGCTCGTCCGCGATCTGCTGTGCCAGCTCGCGGGTGGGCGCCATGATGACCGCCTGCGGGTATTTCTGCTGCGGGTCGATATGCTCTGCCACCGGGATGCCAAAAGCACAAGTCTTGCCGGTGCCGGTGGGGGCTTTTGCGATCACATCATGCCCTGCCATCATGACAGGGATGGTCTTTTCCTGAATTTCGGTCATTTCAGCAAAGCCCATGCGCTCCACGGCCTTGTGGATGGCTTCGCTGCATTGCAATTCGCTGTAAAGCATCTGCGGTACTCCGTTCTGTCTTTCGTTTTAATGTTTTATAGACAGTATACCATGAAATTCTGCACTTGTCAGCACAAAACAAAAAGAGCCGCGCCGGTTTTCCGGCACAGCTCTCTGTGTTTGATCGCTCTGGTGAAAGATCAGACGGCTTCCTCTGCGGTCTTGACAGCCTTGCCCTCTTCAAGCTTCTGCTTGAAACGGCCGCTTGCCTTGAAGCCGGGGATGGAGGTAGACTCCAAACGGCTGGAAACCTTGGTCTTGGGGTTGGTATAAGCCTTCGGCTTACGGGGACGCATCTCGAAACGGCCAAAGCCTGCGATCGTCACCTTCTCGTCAGCACGCAGGCAGTCCGCGATCTGATCAAACATAGCATCCATCGTGGTTTCGACCTGAGCTTCGGTAAAGCCGGTCTTACGCGCCACGGTCTCGATCATCTGGGAACGGGTCATGTATCTACATCCTCCTGGAATGTCCAAAAGTAACGTCCTTTTGGCAATTTTTGCGTTGTTGAGTATAACAAATGAAGTCTCTCTTTACGAGGGATTGCGCACAAAACGCACTTTTTTGCGCACGAACTATTCATTTTGTTTACAACCTACACAAAGACAGCGCCTGCCTTCCGGCAGGCGCTGCAATTTTTGATTTTTGAGACAAACAAGGGAACAAACTCAATGCTGCTCGTAGAGCGTTGCAATATCCACCAGAGGGATGTTCTCCATGCTGTGATCACCCGTCAGGCAGTTGACCAACGCATTTGCGGTATCCACTGCGGTGATGCAGGGGATGCTCAGCTCCACTGCCTTGCGGCGCAGGCGCACCGAGTCACGCTTGGGATCACGGCCCTTGGCACTGGTGGAGAACACATAGTCCACCAGACCGCTCTGGAACAGATCCACGATGTTGGGGCTTTCGCCGGACATATTGCGCACCTCGTTGCAGGGGACCATGTGCTTGTTGAGCCATGCACAGGTGCCGGAGGTGCCATAGAGCTTGTAGCCCATGTTCTTGAGCTTCCATGCGATATCCACGAACTCCGGCTTGTCGCTGTCCTTCACGCTGAAGATGCAGCAGCTTGCAGGACCAGGAGTCTTGAAGGTATAGCCTGCACCGATCAGACCCTTGAGCAGCGCATCGTGGTAATTGGGCGCGATGCCCAGAACCTCACCGGTGGACTTCATCTCAGGGCCAAACTGGGTGTCCACGCCGTGCAGCTTTTCAAAGCTGAAGACCGGCACCTTGACCGCCACATAGGGTGCGTTGGGATGCAGACCGATGCCATAGCCCATATCAGCGAGCTTCTCGCCAAGGCAGCAGCGCACGGCCAGATCGACCATCGGCACGCCGGTGACCTTGGAGATGTACGGCACGGTACGGGAAGAACGGGGGTTGACCTCGATGACGTAGACCTTGCCGTTGGAGACTGCGTACTGGACGTTGACCAGACCGGTCACCTTCAGCTCGCGTGCAAAACGGCCGGTGTAGTCCACCATCGTGTCGATCTCTGCCTGGGTCAGATGCTGTGCCGGGTAGACGCAGATGGAGTCGCCGGAGTGCACGCCGGTGCGCTCCACCTGCTCCATGATTCCGGGGATGAGGAAGTTCTCGCCATCGCAGATGGCATCCACTTCGCACTCGGTGCCCATGACGTACTTATCGATCAGGACCGGGTGATCCATGTCAACGTGCTCGGTGATGACACCCATGTACTCCTCAATGTCCGCACGGTTGTAGGCAACGATCATGTTCTGACCGCCAAGGACGTAGGAGGGGCGCATCAGCACCGGCAGACCGATCTCGTTGGCTGCGGCAAGAGCCTCTTCCAGATTGAAAACGGTGCGGCCCGGTGCACGGGGGATATTGCAGCGCTCCAGCAATGCGTCAAAGCGCTCGCGGTCCTCTGCCTCGTCGATGGCATCCGCCGGGGTTCCAAGGATGGGCATGCCGATCTCTTCCATGTGCTTTGCCAGCTTGATGGCAGTCTGACCGCCGAACTGCACCACACAGGCATCCGGCTTTTCGGTGGCGATGATGTTGTCCACGCTCTCCGGGTTCAGCGGATCGAAGTAGAGGCGGTCGCCGGTATCAAAGTCGGTGGAGACGGTCTCCGGGTTGTTGTTGACGAGGATCGCCTCGCAGCCATGCTTTTTCAGCGTCCAGACACAATGCACCGAGCAGTAGTCGAACTCGATGCCCTGACCGATGCGGATGGGGCCGGAG
>CAZUDU010000107.1:0-5546 GCA_964619455.1 uncultured Faecalibacterium sp. | reverse complement strand
TTTGCCTCGCGCAATGCAATGGATATCGACGGCCTTGGCACCGCTGTAGCGACCCAGCTGGTGGAAAAGGAGCTGGTGCATTCCGCGGCAGATCTTTACACTCTCACGCGGGAGCAGCTTCTCACCTTGGAAAAGTTCAAGGAAAAGAGCGCAGAGAACCTGCTGCGTGCCATTGAAGATTCCAAGCAGAACAATCTGGATAAGCTTCTGTTCGGCTTTGGTATCCGCAACATTGGCGATAAGGCGGCAGCGCTGCTGGCAGAGCACTTCGGCAGTATGCAGGCTGTGCGGGAAGCAACGGCAGAACAGATCGGCGAGATAGACGGCTTTGGCGGAGTGATGGCGCAGAGCGTGGTCGAGTTCTTTGCAAAAGAGGGCACGTCGGATCTGGTGCACCGCCTTGCAGATGCCGGGGTGAATATGCAGTGGAAGGGCGAGCCGAAGGGCGATAAGCTCGCGGGCAAAACACTTGTCGTGACCGGTACGCTGGAGACCCTCTCCCGCAGCGAAGCGGAAGCGCTCATCACGAAGAATGGCGGCAAGGCAAGCGGCTCCGTTTCCAAAAAGACCGCCTATGTTGTGGCAGGTGCAGCCGCCGGCTCCAAGCTGACCAAGGCGCAGGCGCTGGGGGTTCCGGTGCTGACCGAAGCAGAGTTCCTGGAAATGCTCAAAGACTGAACGAAATAAGTATCTTTATTGATCGGGACCGCTGACAGGTGCGAATAAGCCTGTCGGCGGTCTTTTTGTTCTATCCGGCGGGAAAGCCCATATACTGTACAAAGTCGAACCGGTCAGGAAGGGGAAGAGAGAATGGACGAGTTTTACGGTGCGATCCGTTCGCTGCCGGAATGGCTCCGGCTGCCGCTGGCGCAGCTGCCGGAACAGACTGCTTGCAGGATCCATGAGCTGCGCCTGAGAGCCGGGTGCGGGCTGATGGTGACGCTGCCGGGAGAATGCTGTGCTGCAGCTTCGCTCGTGGGATGCCCGCCGGAGCTGGTGCACCTGAGGCTGACACAGCAGCAGATCGAAGAACTTTTTTACACGCTGTGCGGTGGCTCGGTACACACACATCAATCGGAGATCGCGGAAGGTTATCTGACAACGTCCGGCGGCTGTCGGGTGGGCATTGCCGGGCGATATCTTCTGAGAGAAAACGGCGAGACAGCACTTCAACAGCCGGAAGCGCTGAATCTCCGCATTGCGCGCAGCGTGGAAGTCTGCCTGCCGGAAGCACTCCATGCCGTTTTGCGCAGCCGTTTTTCAGGGCTTCTGGTCGCAGGCGAACCGGACAGCGGAAAGACGACTGTTTTGCGTCAGATCGCAAAAGCGCTTGCCGCACGATCCAAAAAAGTGGCGGTGATCGATGAACGCGCAGAACTGTTCCCGGAAAGGCTTCCGGGGAATGCGGCGGTGGATCGGCTGAGTGGTCTGCCCAAGGCAAAATCGATCCAGATGGCATTGCGAACGCTCTCCCCACAGGTGATCCTGCTGGACGAGCTTGGCGGGATGGAGGATGTTCTGGCACTGGAGCAGGGCTTCTTCAGCGGGGTGGATCTTATTGCAAGCATCCATGCTTCCAGTGCCGAAGAAGCGCTGCTCCGCCCGCAGGTACAGCGGCTGCGGCAATGCGGGATGCTGCGCGCTTTGGCAGTGCTTGCGGGGAGCAGCGCCCCCGGACGGATCAAAGAGGTGGTCATGCTGTGAGGTGGCTGCGTTATATCGGGGCAGTGCTGCTTCCGCTTTGCGGTTGGCTGGCAGGAGATGCCTGTCGGCAGCGGAGCATGACCCATGTGCGGGAACTGGAGTCGACCATCGTGCTGCTCCGGCGCATCCGGCAGGAGATCGTATTCCGCCGGACAGACCTTGAAAAACTTTTTCACATTCTTTGGGAGGGTGGCGTTTTGAACACTTTTTCGGAAGGCGCTTCACTGCACGCGCTTTTGCCGCCGGACAGCTTTTCTAAAGAGGAACGCCAATGTTTTCTGGAATGCATGCAGGGGCTTGGCAGAGCCTGCGCCGAACAGGAAGCGCAGCGGCTGGAATACTACCTTGCGCGGTTTATATCTTTTCGGGAACAGGCCGAGAGATCCGCAAACGCACAGGCTGGCCTGCCCCATAAGCTGGGCGTTGCGGCGGGAGCCGTTCTGGCACTGGTCTTTTTATGACAAAAGGAGTGAAGAGTTTTGGAGATCGATCTGGTGTTCAAGATCGCCGCCATCGGGATCATTGTTGCGGTCCTGAATCAGCTTCTGATCCGATCCGGGCGGGAGGATCAGGCTATGATGACGACACTGGCAGGGCTGGTCGTAGTGCTTTCGATCCTGGTCAAACAGATCAGTGCGCTGTTCGTAACGATCAAATCGCTGTTTGCACTATGAGTACATCGGTGGGCATGATGCTTGTAGTCCTTTTGCTGGCTCTTGTCAGTGTGATGCTGCAAAAAAGCTCGCCGCCCTTCGCGCTCATTTTGTCGGTCGCGACAGCGTGCTTTCTCTTGTGGAGAGCCGGGCAGGCCATTCAAACGGTCTTTCGGGGGATCGCATTGCTGGGGCGGCAGTCCGACGGACAAGCGTTTTCCTGCCTGCTTCGCTGCACTGGGATCCTGCTGCTGACTGACTATGTCCGCACCGTTTGTGAAGAGGCCGGTGCAGGTTCTTTGGGCTGGTGCACAGGGTTTGCCGGGCGATGTTTGATGCTTTCTGCCATGTGGCCGCTGGTCGAGACCATCCTGCAAACGATCTGGAGGCTGGCAGGATGAAGCATTGCAAACGAACGGTGATCCTGCTGCTGGCATTGCTGTGTTTTCTGGCGTATCCGGCAGCCGGAGCAGAAACAACAACTGCTTTGCCCGGTCAGGAGCTCTGGCAGCAGTATCTGGATAAGACGGATCTGCAAATGCAGTCGTTTGCTCAGGATCCGCTTGCTGCATTCCGGGAATTGATTCCGGATGGGCCGGTCGAATTGCTCTCGCGGTCTCTTCAAGAATACTCTGACGCGGTCCTGTTTCTGATGCTGGCGAGTTTGCTGTCCTTTCTGATGGGGGACGCATCGGACGGCACTTTTCTGGATCTTGGTGCAGCCTGCGGCTGCGGCGTCCTGCTCTGGAACGATCTGGCGGCATTGGCGCAGTCTCTCTGTGAAAAAATGCTTGGCTGGCGGAGCTTTCTTCTGGGGTTCCTTCCGGTCTATGGCGGTGTCCTGACTGCTGGCGGCGAGATCAACGCCGGAGCTGCGGCAAGTGGGTTTCTGCTGTCCGGGTTGTGCCTGGTCGCGCAAGGGGCGGCGCTCTGGGCGGAACCGCTGCTCAAAAGCTACCTTGCGATCAGCATTGCGTGCGGGATCAGCACACAGGGAGAGCTTTCCTCTGCCTGTCGTGCAACGGGGACACTGCTGCAGAAGGGGCTGGTCTGGGCAGGTAAAGCATTCAGCTTTTTGCTGGGTTTCCAGCGTGTGATCACTCTGCAGCTGGATCAAAGCACAAGCCGGGCGGGGCAGCTTCTGGCCGCAAGCGTTCCCGTTGTGGGACAAGCTCTCAGTGCTGCCTCGGCGTTCCTGCTTTCCGGGATGAAGCTGCTGAAAAGCTCGCTGGGGATCGCAGCGATCCTGATCGTAGGCGCGGAATTCGTGCCGCTGTATCTCGGTTTTTTGATCCATATCCTGCTTTTATCATTGCTGCGGCTTCTGGCAGGGCTTACCGGAAATCGACGCTGTGAGTCGCTTTTGAGCTGCTTTGTACAGGCAGTGCGCTGTATGGCGGCAGTGACAGCGGTGTTTTTTGAACTGATCATTGTGGGTGTGATCCTGATGGCTTGCGTGGGAGGGTCGTAAAATGCAGGCTTTTTCGAAACTATCGGCCGCTTTTTGTCTGGCATGCATCTGCGCGGAGATCATTTGCCAGTTGACAGATGCCGGCTGGGCGCGGCGGTGCATAAAAACTGCGTCCGGGTTATATATTTTAGTGGTTCTTTTTTCTGTGCTCGGAGGCGTCTCACCGGAACTTTCAGAATGGAGGCCGAGCGAGCAGCCGCCGGCCGACCTTACGGCAGAGCAGGAAGCTTTTGTGCTTTCCAATGCGGCGAAGGAACTGGAGCATACGCTCAGCGAACAATGCATGCAAAAGTTTGGCATCCCGATCCGACTTCAAATCGAGCTTCAGCAAGGGACGGACGGCACTGTTTTTGCAGAGACGGCGGTCATCTTTTCACCGGACGCGAAGGAGATGGCCAGAGGTCAGGTGACAGATTGGTTGGAGCGGGAACTTGGAACTGCGCCCGATTGGAGGGAAGGTGAACCGACATGAAACTTTCTCTGCCGGAGAAATTCAAGGGCAGTCAGGGCCGGGCGGCACTGGCAATGCTCACCGGTGGGATCGCTCTGCTGCTGATCCTGCTGTCTGAGCTGATTCCTCCACAGACGGAGAACACGACCGCTCATGAAAGCACACTGGATGCATCGGCTTATCAGGAACATCTCGAACAGCGGCTGGAAGAGCTGATCTCGCAGATGGCGGGGGCAGGAAAAACGACCGTTATGCTGACGCTGGAAACAGGGGAGGAAGCGATCTATGCGTTGGATACGCGCTCGGAACCGCAGCAGAGCCAACAGACCCATGTGCTGCTGGAAGACGGCAGTGCACTGAAAGAAACGATCTACCAGCCGCAGGTGCGCGGTGCAGCTGTTTTGTGCGAGGGCGGCGGAGATGTCCGCATTGCGGCAAAGATCACCGCAATGGTGGGGGCACTGCTGGATCTACCCTCAAACCGGATCTGTGTGGAGCAACGAAAGCCGTGACGGCTTGAAGGAGGAACTACGATATGAGAGCTTTGAATCCCAATACCCGCCGGGCGACTGCCATCACACTTGCTGCAGCATTGGTGATCGCCGTTTACCTGAACTGGCAATATGCCCGCACCGATGCCCAGCTGCAAGCAGCAGACCCAGCGGTTCTGGTCTCGGCGGAACCTGTGGAAGAAACCGATGCGGAACGTGTGATCCTGGACGCACTGCCGACCGAAGCGGAGGCTCTTTCCGGTGCGAACAAAAACTATGGCGAAGCTCAGCTTGTCAGCGTGGCGAACGACAGCGGAACAAAGTTCTTTGAACAGGCGCGTCTCAACCGGGAGAAGGCTCATGACGAGGCAATGGACACCATCCAGAAAACGCTCAAATCGTCCTCTCTTTCTGCAGATGAAAAGAAAGAGTATACTGCAAAGCTGACTGCGAATCTGGAAGATCTCCATGCGGAAAACGAGATCGAGACCCTTGTGCGCGCAAAAGGCTTTGCAGATTGTTTGTGCTTTTTACAGTCCGGGCGCGCCGATCTGACCGTAATGACCTCCGGCGAAGCACTGACGGCCGCGCAGGTGGCGCAGATCCGGGATATCGTCTTGAACAAGAGTGATGTCACTGCGCAGAACATCACGGTCGTGGAGGTGAATTGAGTCCTTTTTCTGAAAATGGTTTTCACTTTCCAATACATCGTTTTCCAAACAAGTATTGAAATCGACCCCGCTTTAATGGTATAATAGCTGTATAAATACGAATGA
>CAZUDU010000106.1:0-5575 GCA_964619455.1 uncultured Faecalibacterium sp. | reverse complement strand
CTGCGTGCCCGGAGCACCAAGGACGAAAAGACCGGGCGGCGCATCAGCCTGTACGGCGCGCTGCTCGCGGTGGTGAACGGCACGGACGAGGATGACTTTGCCCGGAAGATGCGGATGTTCTATGACCGGCTGACCCTGCTGCGCAAGCTGGCGCGCAGTGTGCCGGTGGAACAGCTCATGGAAGAGATCTTTGTTGCCACGGGCTACCTTGCAGCGCTGGGTGCCGCCGAGGACGGCGTGCGCCGCAGAGAAGAGGTACGCCGCTTTGCCAATTTCTGCGCCGGAGCGGGCACGGGCGGTATCTCGGCGCTGGTACGCGCCATCGATGCAGCGGCAAGAGCCGGCTCTACCGGGCAGGAGACCACGCCCGGCGGGGCGCATCCGGGCTGTGTGACCATCATGACCATCCACCGCTCCAAGGGCTTGCAGTTCCCGGCGGTGTTCGTGGCAGGCACCGGGCGGCGCTTCAATAAGAGCGATACCTATCAGCCGGTGCTTATGCACCGGGAATACGGGGTGGGTCTGCGGCTGCGCCCGGAACAGGGAGACGGCGTATATAAGACGGCGGCCTATGCGGCGATCGCGAACGCCTGCGAGCGGGAGATCCGCAGCGAGCAGATGCGTCTGCTCTATGTGGCGCTGACCCGCGCACAGGATAAGCTCATCCTCACCGTTCCGCTGGGCGGCAGCAAGACCACGAACCCCTTTGCGAAGGCGGCGGCCTTCCTCAAGGCCGGTGCAGACGAAGCGCTCCATCAGCAGGCGAACTGCTTTGCGGACTGGCTGCGCGCGGCACTGCTGCGCCACCCGGACGGCACGCCGCTGCGCGAGATCGCAGGTGACCGGGAATTTTCGGCACTGCCCAGCAACAGCTGCATGAAGATCGCGGTGCTGGAGCAGCTCTATGTGATCGAGCAGGAGCAGCCGCCTGCCGCACTGCCCGCTGCAGCAGATCCGCAGACGGTAGCGCAGCTTCAGGAAGCCTTTGCGTGGCGCTACCCGGCGGCAGCGCTGGCGCAGGTGCCGGCAAAGGTCAGCGTGACCAGCATCGTCCACAAGGCGGAGCAGACCACGCTGGAGCGTCCGGCATTCCTCTCGAAGGACGGCCTGACCGCTGCCGAGTTCGGCACCGCGCTCCACGCTTTTCTGGAACACGCGGACTTTGCGGCGCTGGCTGCAGCATACGCGGAGGGAACGCTGGACGAGAAGATCTGCGCCGAGCGCGACCGTCAGGTACAAAGCCAGCTGACCGAGGAGAAGATCGCGCAGAAGCTGGATGTCGTCAAGATCCGCCGCTTTGTGGAGAGCGATGCGTTCCGCAGGATCTGCGCGGCACAGCAGGTTCTGCGGGAGCTTGCCTTCATCACAGCGCTCCCGGCACAGCAGGTGCTGGCGGCGCAGGGCACGGACGCGGCCGGAGCGGAAGACGAGCAGGTGCTGGTGCAGGGCATCGCAGACCTTGTGCTGGTGTTCCCGGATCATCTGGAGCTGCTGGACTACAAGACCGACCGCCGCAAGAGCGAAGCGGACTTTCTGCGCGCATACCGCCCGCAGCTCGAGCTCTATGCCCGCGCCATCGACAAGCGCTTTGCTCCCAAAAAGGTGACCTACAAGGGCATTTATTCTTTTGAGCTGGGCAGGCTGATCGATGCAAGCGGTGAGTGAGCATATTTTTTGCAAAAAGAGCATAAAAAGTGCTTGACAGCGTTACCTCGGTGTGGTAGAATAGCTGGGTAAAGAAAGCAGCTACGGCCTGTGCCGCGCTCGCCTTGCAGGGGGAAGCACCCCACGGGCTATACTCAAAGGCATTTGTTTCAAAGAACAAATTGCGTATTTGTGTGAATTTTCGCGCGGCTGTCCGAACAAAGGGCGGTCGCGTTTTCTATTGCTAATTTTGCAACATTATGGATTTTTGTTTGGAGGTGCATTCATTATCGCTACCGCTGGAAAGTCGAAGGAACTCGAGATCAACGGTCAGATCCGTGACCGTGAGGTTCGCCTGATCGGAGCTGACGGCGAGCAGAAGGGCGTTGTTACCATTCAGGTCGCAATGCGCGCTGCAGAAGAAGCTGGGCTTGATCTGGTAAAGATCGCACCGCAGGCTGTCCCGCCTGTGTGCAAGGTGCTGGATTACGGCAAGTACCGTTTTGAACAGCAGAAGAAGGAGAAGGAAGCCAAGAAGAACCAGAAGGTGATCGAGGTCAAAGAGACCCGCCTCTCGCTCAATATTGACACCAACGACTTCAACACCAAGCTGAACCAGACTGCCAAGTTCCTGGCAGCAGGTCACAAGGTGAAGGCTTCGATCCGTTTCCGTGGTCGTGAGATGGCGCACAGTTCTCTGGGTGCTGACGTGCTCAAGCGCTTTGCCGAGGGTCTGCCTCAGGCAAGCATGGATAAGCCGCCGGTCCTGGAAGGCCGCACGATGTCCATTCTGCTGATCCCGAAACCCAATAAGGACTAATTTTAGGAGGATACTAAAATGGCTAAGATGAAACTGAAGACGCACTCTGGCGCAAAGAAGCGCTTTAAGCTGACCAAGAATGGCAAGATCAAGCGCGGCCACGCATTCCGCAGCCACATCCTGACCAAGAAGACCACCAAGCTGACCCGTGGTTACCGTCAGCCCAGCTACGTCGATAAGACCAACGCTGAGACCATCAAGAAGATGCTGCCCTACGCCTGATAAGCGAGCCGCAAGCAAACCGAATTCTACGAGACAACTAAAGGAGATATAAAAAATGGCACGTATTAAAGGCGCTACGATGACCCACAAACGTCGCAAGAAGATGCTGAAGCTGGCTAAGGGCTTCTATGGCTGCAAGAGCAAGCACTTTAAGATGGCTAAGCAGCAGGTCATGAAGAGCGGCAACTACGCTCTGGCAGGCCGCCGCATGAAGAAGCGTCAGTTCCGCAACCTGTGGATCTGCCGCATCAACAACGCAGTTCGCCCCCTGGGCATGAACTACTCCACCTTCATGGCTGGCCTGAAGAAGGCAGGCATCGAGCTGAACCGCAAGATGCTGTCTGAGATGGCTATCAACGATCCCAAGAGCTTCGCAGCTCTGGTCGAGACCGTGAAGAACGCCTGATAAGTTCTCACTCGTGACGCCCGCGCGTATACGCGGGCGTCCGTTTTGTATCCGGGACCTTTTGCGGCGAAAAGAATTGTTCAGGGCAGCGCCCTGCCGCGAGGGTCTTGTGGCAGACGCTGCCCTTTTTTGATTTGAAACAGAAACAGGAGACGATCATGGACGAACGCATCACCAGCCGGGAAAATGCAAAGATCAAATATGCCTGCCGCCTTGCTTCCAGCGGGGCGTTCCGGCGCAGTGAGGGGCGTTTCCTCGCAGAGGGGCGCAAGCTGTGCCCGGAGCTTTGCCGCGGCGCAGAGCTGGAAACGCTCTTCTATACCGAGAGCGCGATGCAGAAATGCCCGGAGCTGGCACAGCTGCCCGGCGAGCATTATCTGGTCGAGGATCATGTGGCGGATAAGCTGGCGGACGTTGGCACCCATCAGGGCGTGTTCGGCGTGTTCCGCACCCCGGTGCACACTCTGGAAGAAGTGCGCCCCGGCGGGCGCTACCTTGCTCTTGAACGGGTGCAGGACCCCGGCAACGTGGGTACACTGCTGCGCTCGGCGGCAGCGTTCGGCTTTGACGGCGTGATCCTCAGCGAGGGCTGCGCCAGCGTGTTTGCCCCCAAGACCCTGCGCGCCTCGATGGGCGCAGCGGTGCGGGTGCCGGTCATCGAGACCGGCGCGATGCCGCAGGCGGTCGAGGTGCTGCGTGCAAAGGGCATCACCTGCCTTGCGGCGGCGCTCTACCAGTCCCAGCCGCTGAGCACGGCACAGGCGAGCTACCCCGGCGGTGTGTGCGTCGTCATTGGCAGCGAGGGGCAGGGCTTGACCGATGAGACCATCACTGCCTGTGATGCAGCCGTGCGCATCCCGATGACCGACCGGGTCGAGAGCCTGAACGCGGGCATTGCGGGCAGCATCCTGCTGTGGCATTTCCGGGAGGAGAGTCTGTGACCGCGGGTCAGACCAGTCTCTTTGCCGCCGAAAGCGCACCGGACCCACTGCTTTGCTGGCTCTGGCTGGCACACACGCTGGGGGCGGCAAGCTCCCATGCGGGCAAGGTGCTGGATGCCTTTGGCGGCGCGCAGGAAGCGTGGGAAGCCAGAGATACCGATGATTTCCGCATCGCGGCAGGTGCGGCGGCGGCAAAACGTGCGCAACAGCGCGACAATACGCCGCAGCGCTACCGCACCCTTGTGGAGCGGTGCGGGCAGCTGGGCGTGCGCATCCTGACCTATGAAGATCCGGATTACCCGCTGGCGTTCTCCCGCATCCCGGATATGCCGCTGGTGATCTATTGCACCGGTGACCCGGTCTGGCTCAACGAGCCGGGCGCAGTGGGCATCGTGGGCAGCCGCAAGCCGACCGAGTACGGCTTGCAGGCGGCGCAGGACATCGGCGGTGGGCTGGCACAGGCGGGGGCGCTTATCGTCAGCGGTCTGGCAGACGGGCTGGACAGCGCCGGACACAAGGCGGCAGTCCAGCGCCAGTGCCCGACCATCGCGGTGATGGGCGTTGCCATCGACCGGACCTACCCGGCGGCGAACCTGTCGCTGCGGTATAAGATCGAGCAGAACGGCTGCGTCATCAGCGAGTACCCGCCCGAAAGCGGAGCGGGGCCAAGCGGCTTTTTGCAGCGCAACCGCCTGATCGCGGCGCTTTCTTCGGCGCTGCTGGTGGTGGAAGCTAAGGAAAAAAGCGGCACCATGTCTACGGTGGGGCATGCCGAGCGGTACGGCAAGCCGGTGTTCGCCGTGCCGGGCAGCATCTACTCGCCCAATTCCACCGGGACCAACCGCCTGCTGCATGAGGGCAGGGCCAAAGCGGCGTGCAGTGCACAGGATCTTTTGCCCACACTGGGCTTGCAGCCGGGCACTGTGCCCCAGCCGGAGAAAAAAACGGCGGTGCCTTTGGGCGAGACCGAGCGGCAGGTGCTTGCCTGCCTTGGGGCAAAGCCCACCGGGGTCGAAGAGCTGTGCGCGCGCAGCGGGCTGCCGACTGCGCTGCTGCTGAGCACCCTGATGAAGCTGGAGCTTTCCGGCAGGGTGACAAAGCTCCCCGGGCAGCGATATCTGCTGCGGTGAGTATATTTTGGTCTGGCAAAGCACACAACAGCTATGGTACAATAAACCGAGGAACGACCGTGCGGGACACCGCGCGTTCTTATAGATTGGTGAAGACAGGGAGTTAACAACGAATGGCGAAACTGGTAATCGTGGAGTCGCCTGCAAAGGCGAAGACCATTGGCAAATATCTGGGCGAGGACTATGATGTTACCGCCAGCATGGGGCATATCCGTGACCTGCCGGCGTCTCAGCTGGGCATCGACGTGGAGCACGACTACGCGCCGCAGTACATCAGCATCAAAGGCAAGGAAAAGCTCATCAAGGAGCTGAAGAGCAAAGCAAAGCACGCAGACGGCGTGTATCTGGCAACTGACCCGGACCGTGAGGGCGAGGCGATCAGCTGGCATCTGGCAAACATCCTTGGGCTGGA
>CAZUDU010000105.1:2836-5800 GCA_964619455.1 uncultured Faecalibacterium sp. | reverse complement strand
AGCGCTTGCGTGGCTCAGCGATGCCAACATCCTCCATGATGCGGATCGCCTTATCGTACGCATATTTCTTGGTGACCTCAGCGGTCATGGCATCGCTCTGCTTGCTCAGCCATTCCAGCATGATGTCCGGTGCTTCCGGTGCAGAATTCTCGCCGTCAGAGAGCAGTTCTTCGTAGTACAAAATGAGCTGATCCATCGCACGGCGCATGGTGGCGCAGGTCAGAGGCAGATCGACCAGCAGCGGAGGAACGACCTTGCCGGAGTCCTCCTTGCGGGCGGCGAGCTTTTCGTGCCGGATCGTATCACGCTCAAAGCGGCGCTGCTCCTTCACGTTGCCGGTCACACCACGCAGATAGGTCTCGATGGCGTGTTCCATCGTGGAAGCAAAGGTGCACACTGCCGCGCTGCGGGTAATGGGCAGCGGGTCAATGGATGCCGCCACCACCTCACTCATCTTGCGGATGGCGGCACGGCAGGTCTTGCCGTCCAGCTTTTCCTGTGTGAACAGCTCCCGGTATCCACGCACACATTCCAGCGCGGCACGCTTGAAGGGCAGATGCTTTTCCCAATTGTAGGCAAGTGCCTTGCTGATATCCTCCCGCAGCGCATCCAGCACAAGTGCATCCGCCTCGGTACGCAGAGCAGTATTCCATTCTTCTGCATGTTCCGGGTCAAACTCCTGCACCGCATGGCTCTGCTCCACCACACACAGCGCAGTAAAGTCCGGAGCAGCATGTGCCGTTGCCGCCATGAGCTGGGCTTCCAGCTCATCCAGACGTTCCGGCAGCGCATCTGCCAGCGCAGCAGTCTCCTCGCTGACAAGGCAGGGGCATTTTGCTGCGTTCACGCGTTCCTTGAGAAAGCCCATCTCCTCTTTGATGAGCTTTTCGTCCTGCTTGCGCAAAGCGGTGCGGAGCTGGTTGCAGGAGAACACCGCCGAGTCCGCATATTCCCACGCTGTGCTATATGCATTGCGGCGCTTGCTCGCAGCAGACAGCAGTTCCTGTAGCAGCTTAATATCCGCATTGACGCGTCCCGCGTCAATGCCAGCCGCCTTCATCGCAGCATCGAGTTGCTTGCACTTGACCGCAAACTCCTTTTTGCTGCGTTTCTGGGCTGCTTTTCCGTTGATGAGGGTCGCTTCGGTCATCTGCGGGCCGATTTTCATGATCGGATCAAGGCTCGAGAGCGGATCCTGATAGATCATGGAGATATGGCTGCCTCGCAGATCGTTGAATTCTTCCTCTGTGATCTTGAGCAGGTCACGTCCGTCGTAGATGATCTCGCCGCCCTCCACGATACTGTTGCCTGCCAGAATGCCGAGGATCGCCTTTGCCGTCACAGACTTGCCGCTGCCAGACTCTCCTACGATAGCCAGTGTTTCGCCCCGGGCAAGATCAAAGCTGATGTCACGCACTGCCTTGACCGTACCGCTGTTGGTACGGAATGAGATGCGCAGATCGCGCACTTCCAGTTTCTTATCCATGTGGTTCCTCCTTATTCATCTGCACCGCGCAGGGACGGGTTGAATGCATCGCGCAGGCCATTGCCGAAGATGTTGAAGCAGATCAGCAGGATGGAGATGAAGATCGCCGGGAAGAACACGCAGTGCGGATAGGTAGAAAGCACCGACTGACCGTTGGAAAGCATCGTACCAACGCTGGTGGTCGAAGTCCCCTGCAAGTTGACGATGCCAAGGTAGGTCATGTTCGACTCGCTGAAGATAACGCCGGGGATGGACAATACCGATGCGGTGATGATGAAGCCTGCGGCGTTGGGCAGGATGTGACGGAAAATGAGCCGCCCATCCTTTGCGCCCAGCGTGCGGGCCGCCAGAATGTACTCCTGTCCTTTAAAACGGTAGAACTGCGCACGCACGGTGGAAGAGGTGCTGATCCAGTCAAACGCGATCATGCACAAGAACAGGCTGACCGCCGGGCCGACCTTGTCGGCAAAATAGATCTGGAACAGGGACATGAACACCACCGAGGGCACCTGCCACAGAACGTCCTTTACGCGCTCCATCAGCAGATCGAACCAACCGCCGTAGTAGCCCTCCAGCGCACCCACGATAATGCCGACGACCAGCGAGATGAGCGAAACCGTCACGCTCAGCACCAGAGACAGCCGTGCGCCGCGCGCAAGGCGTGCACAGATATCATAGCCCGAGCTGTCCGCACCAAAGAGGAAGGAAGCCTCATAGCCGTGGAGGTACTCATAGTAAGCGGGATAGAACACGCGAACCTCGATCTGGGCACCGCCCATGACCGCCTTCTCGTACAGAGGTTCCCCTGCTTCATCGCGCAGGTAGATATCCTGCAATGCACCGTTTTCATCCCGGATGGCGATGCCCTTCTGATCACTGAGATACCACGCATTGGCATCCGCGTTCATCTTATAGCCGGGGTTTGCGACCTTGCTGTTATCGATCAGCGGGTACAGCACCTGTACACCGCTCGCCTGCTCGTAGGCGCGGATCTCCGTCAGCTTTTCGGCGCTCAGCTTGCGGCTGGTAAAGCCGACCTTCTTGTAAGAATCATAGCGCACATCATAGTTGATGACCTTCTGCCCTGCCGCGCCCTTGCCATAGTAGGCCTCCGAGCTTTCCACGATGCAGCCCGTTGCGTCAAAATAGTCATAGGTCGCCTGATTGACCGTCTGCTTAGCGGTGCCGTCCCAGAACGGGATGCCCAGCTTGACAAACAGCTCGTTTCTGGGCAGGACATACTTATAATAAGCATCGTACTCTGTGCCGGAATAACGACCGAGCATCGGCACAAAGATGGCATAGAGCACCAGCGCAAGGATGATCCACGCACAGATGACGCTGCCACGGTTACGGGCAAAGCGGCGCATGGCATCCTTGAGGAAGCTGACCTGCTGCGTGTCCAGCTTTTTGTCGGTCAAGGTCTCGTTTTTCTGGGAAAGGACGAACTTGCTCGCATCCATATCCATATAGGGTGC
>CAZUDU010000105.1:0-2736 GCA_964619455.1 uncultured Faecalibacterium sp. | reverse complement strand
TCTCGTTTTTCTGGGAAAGGACGAACTTGCTCGCATCCATATCCATATAGGGTGCGAACTGTTCCGGCTTATAGCTCATTGTTCTTTCCTCCTCCCATACGGATCCGCGGATCGATGAAGCCATAGCTCAGGTCAAAGAGAATGCCCGAGAACATATTGATGGCAATGTAGAACATGCTCAGCGCCATAAACACCGAGTAGTCGCGGCTCTGGATCGCCAGCAGATAGGTGGGGCCGATGCCGGGCACCGCAAAGATATTCTCGATGATCAGCGAACCGGAGATGATGTAGATGACGTCCGAGAGGAAACTCGGCAGCATCGGCACCAGCGAGTTGCGCAGCGCATGGCGGATGGTCGCCTGCTTGTAGCTCAGGCCCTTTGTGCGGGCAAGCAGCATATAGTCGCTGGTCAGGGTCTCGGTCAGCTCTGCACGGATCAGGCGCATATTGCCTGCAATGGTGCCAAAGCTCAGCGCAAGGATGGGCAGGATGGCCGATTTGAACATTGCCCACGAGGTAAAGTCCGAGCCGCCTTTCATGATCAGCGGCAGCAGACCCCACTTGAAACCTACAAAATACTGCAGCAAAAAGGCATACACGAACGCAGGCACCGAGATGAAGAACATGATGAACACGTTCAGCACCTGATCCTGCCAGCGGTTCTTGAACACTGCCGCAATGATGCCGAGGACAACGCCCGTCGGGATGGCGAACAGAATGGAGATGCCATTGAGGTACATGGTGTAGGGCAGCTTTTCTGCGATGTATTCGGTCACCGGCTGCAAAAAGGTGCCGACCTTGGTGCAGAAGCCCCAGTCCCACTCGGTAAACACGTTCTTGAGAAAAATGCCGTATTGCGTTAAAATCGGCTCATTATAGCCCCATGCCTCGTACATCTGGCGCAGGGCGATATCGGTCTTGAGCAGGTTCGGCTCGACCGAGTTGGGCAAAAGCTTTATGAGCACGAACAGCATCGTCATGATGACAAAGCAGGTCGCAATGCCCAGCAGCAAACGCTTGACAACATACTTGAACAAAAGCGCTCAGCCTCCAGTCAGGTTATTTTTTGAGTTCTGCAGGAGTTTTTTCCCTCCTGCGGGAAGAAGGGCAGGCCCTCAACGAGCCTGCCCTCCACATCGATTTCTTGTTCCGGACAGTTTTTACGGATCAGTACTGGAGCTGATGGTTGTTCTCAGCGCAGTAAGCTGCCCACTCTGCATCGTCCATGCTGTAAGACCACTCGTACATGCTGCCGTAGCCGACAACATTGTTGACCCAGGTCTCGCTGCCCAGACTAATGCGCTGCTGGTACAGGGTCGCATAACCCTGGCTCAGCATGGGAATGACGCCGTAGTACTCCAGCAGCTCGAGCTCCATTGCGGCAAGGATCGCATCGCGGGTATCCTTGTCCGCACTGGCATAGGTGGTGTCGTGCAGCGCCTCGTACCAGTCGTTCGGGCTCATCGTGACATCCTCGCCGTTGACGTTGATGGTCCACTGCGTGTTGTACACGTCAAAGCCGTAGGTGAAGTTATAGTCCTCCACACAGTAGCACAGCATCATCCAGTACGGATCGGTCGCTGCACCGCCCCAGGAGTTGAACATCATGTCGCACAGACCCTTGCGCATATTGGTGGTGATGTCCTCACCGATGGTGGCAACGATCTGCACCTTGCCCTCCAGCGAGGTCCCAACGGTCGCTTGTGCAAGGTAGCTGTTCATGTAGTTGATCTGGTTCTGATCGGTCGTATCGCCGCTGGTGGGGATCCAGTAGTCGATCTGGACACTGTCGCCTGCCTTCATCAGGCCCTTTTCCACCGCCTGATCGTAAGCGGACTGGAACAGAGCGCGTGCCTGTTCAATGTCCTGACCGGTCACAGAATCCGGATCGTCGGTGTTGTAGAGATCCTTCAGGACACTCTCGCCCGCTTCCGTATAACGGTAGGTCACATCATCGTAGGAGTAGTAGGTGTTCAGCAGGGTGTAAGTCGGGGTGTAGCCTGCCAGAGTCTGTGCAAACTCTGCACGGTCAACGCACAGGCTCAGCGCCTTGCGGAAGTCGAGGATCGAGAGGATGGAGTGGTTCACGCCGTTGCCGTCGCGATCCTTCAGGCTTGCTTCGTCCGTATTCAGGAAGAAGCTGTAAGTATAGTCACCGGGCTGGTAACGGATGTAGTCACTGCTTGCGTAAGCAGCAATGTCCTCTGCACCCACACCGTAGGTGGACAGCTCGCCCTGCAGGAACAGCTGCTTTGCGGTAGCCGTGTTGGTGATGTACTGCACAACAATGTCGGTGGTCTGGTAGTAGTTGTCCCAGCGGCTGTCGTTGTAGCCGTACCAGTTATCGTTCTTGACGAGGATGGTCTCCTTGTCCGGCTGGTGGGACTGCATCTTGTACGGACCGTAGCTCATGAACTTGTCTGCGCTGGTGCCGTAGGAGGACTTGATCAGCCCGCCCGCATTGCTCTTGTTTGCCTCGTAGAGATCTTCCTTCACGCAGTACAGGCAGCTTGCCAGCGTATCTGCGATACGGGTCTGAGAAACGTACTTGTTCAGGATGACGGTAAAGGAGTAGTCGCCGTTCTTCACAACGCCAACGTCCTCAAAGGTGGTGTCGTTGCCGGTCAGCTCCTCGTAGATCGAGAGGATGCAGGACACATCGCTGCCCCAGCCTTCCATCGTGGGAGCAACATAAGCCAGTGCTTCATCGTTGAGGGGCACATAGCCATCCTCGTT
>CAZUDU010000104.1:0-5805 GCA_964619455.1 uncultured Faecalibacterium sp. | reverse complement strand
ATGATGTAACGGATGGATACGTTCTTGAGCAGGTTGATGATATTGGCACCAGAGAAGAAATTGGGGTGGATGATGCCGACGATCAGCGAGACCGCAAGCATCATCACGATAATGGCGTTGTTGCCGAGCCATTTTGCCACAGCCTTGCCATTCAGTTTCTTGGTAGCTTCCACGATAGACAGCCTCCTTATTTATTGGTTTGCCGCAGCGGTGTCCGGCGCGGTCTCGAACTGGGTAGCCAGCTCCATGATGTTCTCCTGCGTTGCATTCTTGCCGTCGATAAAGCCGGTGATGCGTCCATCGCACATGACCATGACACGGTTGGACATACCAATGATCTCACTCATTTCCGAGGAGATCATGATGATGCTCTTGCCCTGTTTTGCCAGCTCTGCGATGATGCAGTAGATCTCGTACTTTGCGCCAACGTCGATGCCGCGGGTCGGCTCGTCCAGGATCAGAACGTCCGGGTTGTTGGCCAGCCAGCGTGCGATCAGCACCTTCTGCTGGTTGCCGCCGGACAGGCTCCGGATCGCCGTCTTGGGGCTGGGCACCTTGATGGCCATCTTTTCCTTATTGGACTGTACCAGATCCAGGATCTTCTTGTTGTCCAGCATGATGGGACCCTTGCGCAGGTCGTCCAGCGATGCGATGGAGATGTTGTCTGCAACGCTCAGCACACCCATGATGCCGGTCGCACGGCGGTCCTCGGTCAGCAGAGCAACGCTCTTCTTGATCGCATCACGCGGGCGCTTGATGTCCACTTCCTCGCCCTTGATCCAGACTTTGCCGGAGGTATGGGCACGCAGACCAAAGATGCCTTCCATCAGCTCGGTGCGCTGCGCGCCCACCAGACCTGCCACGCCCAGGATCTCGCCCTTGCGCAGCTCAAAGCTGCAGTGGCGGAAGGAGCGCGGGTGGATGGAGGTAAAGTCCTCCACCTTCATCATGATCTCCTCCGAGGGGGTATTCTCCAGCGGAGGATAGAGGTTGGACAGCTCACGACCGACCATCTTTGCAATGATCTGATCCTTGCTCATCTCGCTGACGTTCCACTTGCCGATGTACTTGCCATCGCGCATGATGGTCACTTCGTCTGCAATGATCTTGATCTCGTCCATCTTATGGCTGATGTAGACCAGCGCAACGCCCAGTTCCTTCAGCTCGCGCATGATGCGGAACAGGCTCTCGACCTCGTTTGCGGTCAGCGAGGAGGTCGGCTCGTCCAAAATCAGCACCTTACAGTTTGCAGAAACTGCCTTCGCAATTTCCACCATCTGCATCTGCGCGATGCTCAGCGAACCAAGCTTTGCATGGGGGTCGATCTCCAGCTTGAGCTTTTTGAGCAGTTCCTCAGTATCCTGATACATTTTGGCGTGATCCACCACCGTGATGGGACCCGCCTTTTTGGTGGGGTAGCGCCCCAGCCAGATGTTTTCTGCCACCGTGCGTGCCGGGATGGGCTGCAGCTCCTGATGCACCATTGCGATGCCTCGGTTCAGCGCATCCAGCGGGGTGGGGATGGTGACCTTTTCCCCTTCGTATTCGATCTCGCCTTCGTCCATCTTATAAATGCCGAACATACATTTCATCAGAGTGGACTTACCTGCGCCGTTTTCGCCCATCAGGGCCATGACCTTGCCGGGGCGAAGCTCCAGCTGTGCATGATCCAGCGCTTTGACACCGGGGAAGGTCTTGACCACGCCTTTCATTACCAGACGGTATTCTGACATTCCGCGAAAGCCTCCTTTTCATCTATGTCAAAGCACGCATTTTTCCAAAACAAGGCGCGTGCGCGGAGAAAGCAGTTTCTCGCACGCACGCGCTTTTAAGCTTTGTTCAAGCCGTCAGGATCAACTGCGCACCTTGCAAATTCGCTATGGGTGTACTTTGGTCTTACTTCAGATAGCTTGCAGCGTTGTCCTTGGTGACCTTGACATAGTCGACCCAGTAGTACTGCTCAACAGCCTTGCCCTCAACGTACAGCTTGGTAGCCTCAGCAGCTGCGGTAGCCTGACCAACGTCGTCGTTCAGAACGGTACCGGTCATGTTGCCATCGACAACATTCTGGACAGCCTCGCTCAGTGCATCAACACCGACCAGGTAGATGTCCTTGCCGACGGTACGGCCAGCCTGCTGGATGGACTGCAGAGCGCCCAGAGCCATTGCGTCGTTGTTGCAGAAGACGACTTCGATCTCGTCGCCGTACTGTGCCAGAGCGTTTGCAACGTCCTGCTGAGCCAGAGTCTGATCCCAGTTATCCAGGTAGTCGTACAGCTTCTCGGTCTTCACGCCGGCATCTTCCAGAGCCTTGATGGAGTACTCGGTACGGTACTGAGCATCAATGTTCTCGGGGTCGCCCTTGCACATGATGTACTTCACAACGCCATCGCCGTTGATGTCGCCCTTAGTCTCGGTCTCGAGGATCAGCTCGCCCTGATAAGTACCGGACTGGCGTGCGTCTGCGCCAACGTAGCAGCACTTGCCTGCGTAGGAGTCCAGAACGCTCTTGTCGGGCTCACGGTTGATGAAGACGATGGGAGTGCCGGAGGGAGAAACAGTGTCGATGATGGTCTGAGCAGAAGTGGTCTGGACAGGGTTGATGACCAGAACATTGACGCCCTGCTGCAGGAAGGTGCTGATCTGCTCGGTCTGGGTGTTCTGGTCGTTCTTACCATCCTGAATGGTGACCTTGTAGCCCATCTCGGTCAGGTACTGCTCCAGATCGGTGCGGTACAGCGTCATGAAGTTATCTGCAAACTGATAGATGCAGACGCCGATGTGGACATCGCCGCCAGCGGTAGCGGAAGCTGCGGTAGAAGCAGCAGTGGAAGCAGCGGTAGAGGTGCTGGAGGAACCGCCACAAGCGGTCAGAGCAGCAGCGCCGCCGACAACAGCAGAAGCCTTCAGGAAGTCACGACGAGAGATCATTTTCATAATGGGTATTCTCCTTCATCTATGTTTCAGCTTTTCACAGGCGCAAATCTTGCATTGCCTGTCATTCCTGTAGGTATTATACCCCTTGTCCCCCCCTTTCCGTCAAGAGAACAAGTTCACAAGAATAGACAAATGTATTTGTGCTGTTTCAACAAATCCATTTTACCGACATCGTTTTCTTTTCTCGATTCATCACAATTTTTCATGATTTTGCAACCATCGGACAAAAGTGTGCAGGAAGTGTAAATTCGCTCTCAAAAAGATTACAAAATGTTGCATCCATAATCCATGCGGTCTTTGGGCTTTTGTTGCGTTCCTCTCCGGTATTTCTGCCGCGCTGTATCTTTTTTCCGGGCTTTCCGGGTCTTTTTACAGCGTTTCCACCCGGTCAAACAGCGCGCGGGACGCTTCGATCGCGTCCTTGCTGCCAAAGGCGACCCGCACGCCGGATGCCATCGCACCGGTCAGGGCTGCCGCCTGCTCCCGCAGCGCTGCTGCATCCACCGCGCACAGTGCAGCGCGGTCTGCCGCCATCTTCTCGTCCGTAATGCCGCAGAAATAACGGCGGTCGGTCTTGCGAGCGGCGGCGCGGGGCTTGCGCGGGGTATCCAGCTTTGCCACTGTGCCAACGATAAAGTCGTTCAGATCCTTTTCGGTGTATTCGCGCTCTGCCAGCACCTGTGCACCCTTGGCAAAGGTGTCGTAGCTCTCCTGCACATGGGGGTCGCGGTAGGTGTACAGATACTCCACACCGTCCGCAGACTGCATCCCGGTGCCGTAGGCACCGCCCACCTCGCGGATCTCGTGCCACAGATACTCGTAGCTCATCACCCGTGCCAGCACACGGCGCTCGCTGCGGCGGGGCATCGGCCAGGAAAGTACATCATAGTTCACGCCGCCGTCGATGATGAACGCCTCGTTCACCGCCGGGGTCAGCGGTTCGGTATAAGGCTTTGCCTCCTCGCGCTGCGCCAGAGCAAAGCGGCTGCCGGGCAGCAGTTCGCACAGCTTTTCCAGCGCCTGCTCGCTGCCGTGCAGGCTGACCGTCAATGCGGCATGGCCCAGCACCTTTTCACGCACTTCTTCCAGCTTTGCGCCCAGTGCCGCCCAGTCTGCCTGTTCCAGCAGACCGCAAAGGAACCGATAATAGCTCACGCCGGCGCAGCGCTCGCTCACAGCGCCCTCGACCGTAAAGTGTGCACCGGCGCGGGTCGCCGCAAGGGCGTTGCCCTGCTGGATGAACTGCTGCTCATAGCTCAGCTTCCGCTGCCCGAGCACCCGCTCAAAGGCTTTGTGCGCCGCCTCGGTCGTCAGGCAGGTATCGTACAGCCATTCACCGCCCAGCTCCACTGCTTTGTCCAGGCTGCGCTCCAGCAGGCTCAGGCAGAGCGAAAGCTTTGCGTGACAGGGTGCACCCTCCTGCCGCCCGGTCCACAGATCCATCAGCGCCACGCTGTTGCCCATCCAGGTATTGCGCAGCACGGTCAGTTCCTGTGCGGTGTGCGCGGGGGTATCCAGCTCCTCCAGCACATCGCTCAGGAAGTTCAGGTAGGACATCTCCTCCGGGGTGAGGCCGCCCAGATCGTAGTAGAAGTTCAGGTACAGGCTGCCCGCAGACGGATGGCGCAGCACCTGCGCACCTGCCACCTCTTTTGCGCAGCAGGGAGCGTTCTTTGCACCCTCGCCCAGATCCGCAGCGGTCAGCGGGTGATCCAGCACCAGCTTGCCGTCGGTGCGCACGACCGTTTTCTCCTCGGTCCTGGGCAGGCGCTGCGGCTGGAGGATCTGCACCGGCTCTGCACCGAACAACTCCCGCAGCAGCTCATTGAACCAGCCCTGCTGCATCTTCTCGCGCAGTGCGGCAAACAGACGGTCGGTGTGCAGCAGCAGGGTCGGATCCTCTGCATGCAGCCAGCCGGTCGCGGCGTTGATCGCATCCAGAACACCGTCCGGCAGGCTGCCGGGGCGCTCCAGAGAAGCAAACTCTGCCGCATTCAGGGCTGCCAGCAGCAGCTCGTCCGGGATGCCCTTTTCCAGCAGCTCGTCCACTGCCTTGCGCACCGCCGGGGCAAAACGGCGGGCAGATTCCTCGGTCGCACCACGCAGCACCAGCTCCACCATCGGCTGCTGGATGCTGTCGTCAAAACCAAGGTCGATATCCGCACCCAGCTTTTCTGCCAGAAGCGCCGCCTTAAGGGGCGCATTGTTGCTGCCGAACAGTGCGTCCAGCAGGATCTCCACCCCAAGCTGACGCTCACGGTCCGCAAATGCGCCGGTGTACCAAGCCAGCGCGCACTGCACCTGATCCTCTGCGGGTTTTTCGGTATAATAGGGGATCTCCACGCAGACGCCGTGCTGCTCGGTCTGGGCGGTCAGGCGCGGACGGGTGCCGCTCTTCGGCATTTTGGAGAGGTATTCCGCATCCAGAAATGCGAGCTTTTCTGCCATATCCATCTTGCCGTACAGAGTGATGCAGCAGTTCTCTGCGCTGTAATGACGGCGGTACATCCGGACATATTTCTCATAGGTCAGTGCCGGGATGGACTGCGGGTCGCCGCCGGAAACGAAGCCGTAGGCATTATCCGGGAACATCGCACGCTCCAGCGCATTCTGCAGCTGTGCGTCCTGCGTTGCCAGTGCGCCCTGCATCTCGTTGTAGACAACGCCGCTCACCGTGCCATCCGCGTCACGGTGCCAGCCCTCCTGCTCGAACACCGAACGATCCACCATCGCCAGCGGGCAGAACACCGCGTTGAGGTAAACGTCCATCAGGTTCTTGAAGTCGGTCTCATTCGGGGTCGCAAAGGGATACACCGTCTTATCCGGGAAGGTCATTGCGTTGAGGAAGGATGCCATGCTGCTCTTGAG
>CAZUDU010000103.1:0-5835 GCA_964619455.1 uncultured Faecalibacterium sp. | reverse complement strand
GTACCATGCCGCCGGAGGGACGGCGCTTGCCGTCCAGCACCTGCATCATGGTGGATTTGCCCGCACCGTTGGGTCCGGCAATGATCAGCCGCTCACCACGGCAGACCGTGTAATTGAACGGCTCCAGCAGGGTGCGCTCCCCGATCTGGATCATCAGATTTTTCAGAATGACCAGTTCGTTCCACGGCTCAACGTCATACTCAAAGCGGAACCTGAGCTGGTTGGTCTCGTCCTTGGGCGCTTCGGTGATCTCCAGCTTTTCGAGCTGTTTGCGGCGGCTCTGCGCCATTTTGGTAGTGGACGCACGCACAAGGTTGCGGTCCACATAATCCTGTAGCTTTTCTGCAAGAGCAACATCCGCATCGTGCTGCTTCTGGCGCAGTGCGTCTGCAGCCTCCTTCTGCGGCAGGTAGGCAGAGAAGTTGCCCTTGTAGGTATTCATCGTCTGGAAGGAGACCTCCCAGATCTTATTACAGATGTTATCGAGGAAATAGCGGTCATGGCTGACGACCAGCACTGCACCGGAATAACCCTTGAGGTAGTTTTCCAGCCATTCCATCGTCGCAAAGTCCAGGTGGTTGGTCGGCTCGTCCAGGATCAGGACATCCGGCTTTTCCAGCAGGAGCTTTGCCAGCCGCAGCCGTGTCAGCTCACCGCCAGAGAGCACGGCAATGTTCTTGCTCCATGTATCCTGCGCAAAGCCCATGCCGGACAGCACCTTTTTGATGTTGACATCCATATTGTAGCCATCCGCCGCATGGACGATATTCTGAAGTGCATCGTGCTGTGCCAGAAGCTCTGCATCCGCCGGGTTTGCCGCCATGCGGCGTTCCAGGATCTGCATCTGCGCCATTGCGTCCAGCACATGGGCAAAGGTGGAACGCATCTCCCCGTAAATATCCAGCGTTGCATCGAGCTTTGCGTTCTGTTCCAGATACCCCAGCGTCACGCCGTGGGTCACGCTGAACTCGCCATCGTAATCCTGATGCTCGCCGGTCAGGATCTTGAGCAGGGTCGTTTTGCCTGCACCGTTCTGCCCCACGATGCCAATGCGGTCTTCCCGCTCGACGCTGGCGGTCACATCATGCAGAACGACCTTCTCTCCAAAGCTCTTTCCAAGTTTTTCTAAATGAATCAGCATAATCCTCTATCCATTCTTTTCCAATCCAAGGCAAAAGGGCAACTCAGCACTGATGGCGGCGGTTCTTCAAGCCCACATTCTCCAGTTCTTCCTGCTCCATCACAATGGGATACAGCTCGGCAAGGCTGGAGATCTCGTAGGTCGGGATAACTTTACCGGGGTTCTCGGCATGGTTCGGGTTGAACCAGCAGGTATCCAGCCCCGCATTCGCGCCGCCCTGAATATCACTGGACAGGCTGTCACCCACCATCAGAACATGCTCGCGGTTCTCGACCCCCAGCGCACGCAGCGCTGCGTCAAAGATCTTGCGGTTCGGCTTTTCGCTGTCCATCTTTTCGGAAACAAAAACTTCTTCCATGTAGTTCAGGATGCCGGACTCCTCCACGCGGCGGTTCTGCACCTTGGCAACGCCATTGGAGACGATCG
Source organism: uncultured Faecalibacterium sp. (assembly GCA_964619455.1). Taxonomy (GTDB): domain Bacteria; phylum Bacillota; class Clostridia; order Oscillospirales; family Ruminococcaceae; genus Faecalibacterium. Next base: position 4,268 of record CAZUDU010000103.1, on the reverse strand, counting down.
CCAGCGTTGCCACCTCCGAAAGCTCGTGCAGCACATCCAGCACCTCACTGCCCATCAGATCCGGGTGGGTCGAAAGCTGTTCCAGATAAAAGCGGTTCATCTCTGCGCCGTTGCCAGCCGCGTCGATCGCCTTCAAAAAGCGGGTAAAGCGCTCGCTCAACAGCTTTTCGCGGCGGATCTGCCCTTTTTCCAGCTGATGCCACAGTTCCTCGTTGATGGTGCGGTAGGTCTGCACCGTTTCCGCGTCCGGCTCGATGCCATAGTTCACCAGTGTTTCTGCCAGAGCCTTGCTCTCCGCTGCGTCAAAATCGAGCAGCGTGTTGTCGGCATCAAACAGGATGCAATAGTATTTTGCCATGATATTCCCTCTTTCTTTCCATGCCTTTCCCACAGGCATATTAACAGGGAGAAGCCAGCCCCGTCTTTTGCAGAGCTGGCTTCCGCTCATTCTGAAACGATTTGGTACGTTGGATCGTCCGTTTGGGTCGGGTCATTCTCCGGGCAGGTCACCTGCTGCCCGGATGCAGCACAGCGCGGCATTTCTTCTTCCGGAATGCCGTTATCCGCATTGACCCAATCCATCTCATACCAGTCCACACTGCCGTCGGTCACGTCTTCTTCGCCCGGAAGCCCCGGCACGCGCATTTCTTCACAGATCATTGCAATGCCCCCTCTCCCGCCAGCCTATGCTGGCAGGCACGGCACTGTGTCCGATCAGGAGTCCTTTTCTGCTTCTTTGCGGCTGGCAGGCTGCTCGGTCTTTTCAGACGAGGCAGGCTTGCTTTCTGCACCTGTTGCACCGGAAGCGCCGGTGCTGCTCACCGAAGACGAAGGCTCCTTGCTGCTTGCACTGCCGGATGTGCTTTCCGGCTTGCTGGAAACAGGCGATGCACTGCTGCCGGAAGAAGCAGAAGAGCTGCTCCCAGAGGATGCTGCACTTTCTGCCTTGCTGCCCGAAGCGAAAGAAGCACTGCTTTCCGCTTTGCTCGAAGAGACAGAGTCTGCATCCGTCTTACCGGAAGACGGATCTGCCTTGCCGGATGCACTGCCGGAGGAAACACTGTCCGCCTTACTAGACGCAGCCGAGCTTGCCGCACTGCTTGCACTGGAAGCCGTGCTCTCTGCTTTGCTTGCAGAGGAGGACGCGCTCCCGGAGGATGCAGAAGACGAACTCGAACTTGCTGCGGTACTGGATGATGCGCTCGAAGAGGAGCTTGAAGCGGCACTGCCCGAACCTGACGAGCTGCTGCTTGCGGAATCAGACTCACTCTCCGCGCTGGAAGAGCTGCTTGCCGAAGTGATGCCGCTGACCGTCACTTCCAGCGTGTTGCTGGTCACGGTGCAGTCATTGTAGGTCGCGGTTGCGTAGACCCGGAAGGTCGCGTTGAGCATCGACTCGTCGATATCGACCTTGACCGTGGTTTTGCCTGCAGCAATGGTCACTTCCTCACCGTTGGCGTACCAGCGGATGCTCTTGGAGGAAAGATTCTTTCCATTCAGAGTCGCTTTAAAGGTGTAGGTATCGCCCAGAACGGCCTTGCCCGTACTGGTGATCTTGATGGATGCCGCCGCAAAGACTGCGGTCACATCCATATTCTGCTTGAAGTCCGCATCCGTGCGGGTCTTGTCGGTCACACCATCGCTCCACTTGACAAAGACATAGCCCTCGTCCGGAACTGCGGTCACCTCGATCGGCTCGGATGCATCCGTGATGTCAAAGTTCAGGAGCGCCTTCCCGCTCTCTTCCCCGCTGGAAAGCGTACCGCCGCCGTTTTTGTCCACACGGTAGCTGGCCTGATACAGCACCTTCTGGCTGACAGAGCTGCTGGGCGCTTCCACAGCCGAGCTGGGGTCGGGCGTATATTCCGCGCGGGTGGGCACGTTCGTCGTATCCGGACGGCGATCCTCGGTCTCATAAGCGTGGGTGCGCAGATAGCTCAGGATCGCTTTCAAGCCCGCCGACTTGAGATGGATATCGTTGCTCTGGTAATACTCCGCCTTGCCGTAACCAGTTTCGTCCTTCAGTGCCTCGGCACTGTTGAGGAACTTGATCTCCAGCTCTTCGCACATGGAAAGCAGCGCCATATTCAGATCATCGATCTTGGTCTGCTCGGTCTGCGGATAGTTCGCATGATCCTCCGGGACCGGCGGAATGGTGTTGACGATGATATCCGTATACGGATATGCAGACTGGACAGCCTGCACCAGAGCTTTATAATGACCGATGAATTCCTCCACCGTCATGCCCGTGTCATTGGTGCCAAAGGTGAGCACGACCCGGCGCGGCTTCATCTTAGCGACCGCCTGCGGGATAGTATAGCGGTTATCGTCCCGCTTGAAGGTCACGATTGGTTCGTTGAGTGCCGAGACCGTGCCGATCCCCTCTCTTGCACAGAACTGCTGCAGAGAGATCAGGCCGTTGGCATACAGGCGCACCGTATTGGAATCACCCAAGAAAAGGGTCTGGTCCTGATAGTCTGCCCCTGCATCCTCTGTCGGACCGAGCAATGCGCTGGAGGTCTGGCTGATCTGATAGTGATCCGAGATATCGTCCGGATCCTTACTGGATGCCGAATCACTGGCCGAAGGCAGCTCCACCGGCACATCAGGTGTTTTGCCCCGCTTGAGCAGCACCAGCGTGATGCCGGCCGTCAGCAGGATCGCGGCTGCACACACCGCACACACCAGCACTGCCTGCTTTTGCATCGGCGTCAGTGCCTGCTTTTCCTGTTGGTCGTTTTGTTTCATATCATTCACCGTTTTCCTGTTCCCATCCACGCAGCAGTTACACCTGTGCGTTCAGGATCTTTTCTGCCAGATCCGCACAGCTCTCTGCCATCCATACCGGGTGGAACGGCTCCAGCTCTTCGCGGCTGCCATAACCATACAGTGCACCTGCCGCATCCAGACCGCAGTTTGCAGCACCGCGCATATCCTCGTGGCGGTCGCCCACCATCAGGATGCGTTTGCCCTGCATGACCGGCTGGCTGAGGACATAGCGCACCACATCAGTCTTGGTATCACGGCTCTCGTCCATCGACGCCCCGCCGATAAAATCAAAATACCCTGCCAGCCCCTTTTCTTCCAGAATGGGGGTGACGACCTCGGTCGGCTTGGAGGTTGCTGTGCAAAGAACGATCCCTGCATCGCGCAGCTGCTGCAGCATCTGTGCTGCACCGGGATACACCTCGCACTCGTGGCTGCCCTTGACGGCGTAGCTCTGACGGTAGAGATCGGTCGCGTGTTCGATCAGCTCCAGCGTGTCAAAATGCTCGCCAAAGGTCTGGCGCAGCGGCGGGCCAAGGTAGCGGCGCAGATCCACATGAGTGACATCCACACCCATCGTTGTAAAGACTTCGTTCATCGTATTCAAGATGCCCGGAGCGGAATCGATCAGAGTTCCGTCCACATCAAATAAGACTGCATCGTATTTCAGCAATTTTAGTGTCTCCTCACTTTCATGATGGTACATCCTATAGTATAGCACAGTTTTGTTCTATCAGCAATTGCAACAAAAGGTTTTTTAGAATTTAGACATTTTTACCGTATCCATTCCAGTGCACCGCCAATGTCCCCTTTTCCATGTAAAGCACAACCCCCTCTGTGCATCCGGGCGCAGAGGGGGTTGACACTGATTTCGCTTTTAGAAAGTGCTGCGGTTACTGCGCACAACCCGTCCCGGTCTCCGAAGACGGATAGTAGAGGTTGTTGGAGATAAACTCCAGCTTATCCTTGAGCACAAGCTCCAGATTAGCGACCGCGTGCACCATATTGGTGGCAGAGTCGTTGACTTCCAGCAGCTTGCACAGGTCGATGCCGTCCATATTCATGGCCGCATTCATCTTTTTGCTTTCTGCGCAGAGGATGTGGCTCAGCGCGTTCTCCTGCAAAGCAATGCTCTCCAGCAGATCAATGACCGCCTGATCCAGCGTGACCTTGGGCACACAGGGGCAGTTGCAGGCAGTAAGGTCGGTGCAGGGAATGTTCTGTTCAGCAGACATAGGGATCCATCCTTTCTCTTCAATGGAAGGTTTGCACACCCCATCCTATTCTGCTGCTTTGCACACCGTCACTGTTTGCCGCGCATTTTTTCAATGGTATTCCGGTATCCGCCGGAGCCATACTGGATACAGCGGTTGATCCGGCTGATGGTCGCCGTGCTGATCTCTACCGCTTTGACGATCTGTTCATAGGTGTTGCCGTCCAGCAGGAGCTTTGCCGCTTCCAGACGCTGCGCCATATCCGAGATCTCCTTGACGGTACACAGA
>CAZUDU010000102.1:3113-5927 GCA_964619455.1 uncultured Faecalibacterium sp. | reverse complement strand
GAGCGCAAGACCGGCGCACGCGGTCTGCGCGGCGTGATGGAGAATATCCTCATGCCCATCATGTTCGAGGTGCCGAGCGATGCTACCATCATCCGCGTAACGGTGGATGAGGATACCGTGGAAAACGGTGAGGCACATCTGGAATACGGTGCTGTGCGCAAGCGCTATAAAAATCAGACTGCACTGAGCTGAGAAGCCTTTCTCGGCAGGGCGGCAAAAGCTCTGTTTCAAAAGCAAACCGCTTTTGACAGAGCTTTTTTCTTTATTTACCTTGTTTCTGCGGTCAGAATGCGTTATAATATTAAAGTCTGATGGAGCTGTTGCGGTGCCCTCTGGCAGGGGCGCGGCGCAAAAGAACGGCAACCAGAAATGTGGGAACCAGAGAGTATAATAAAGGAGTGTGTTTTCAATGGCAAATTATTTTGCGATGGATCGTGACCAGCTCGCTGCCGAAAAAGCATCGTTGGAGGCAGAATACAAAAAGTTTCAGGCAAAAGGTCTCAACCTGAATATGGCGCGCGGCAAGCCTGGCCCTCACCAGATGTCTCTGGCGATGGAGATGCTGCAAATGACCGATTACACCACCGATGCAGGCACGGATGCCCGCAACTACGGTGATCTGGAAGGTCTGTACGAGGCGCGTGTGCTGTTTGCGGAAGTGTTCGGAACCAAGCCCGCAGAAGTCTTTGTGGGCGGCAACTCCAGCTTGCAGTTGATGTACAATCTGGTGCAGATGGGCTGTATGTTCGGCTTCCCCGGCTCGGCAAAGCCCTGGTCTCAGGTAGAAAAGCGCAAGTTCCTCTGCCCGGTGCCCGGCTATGACCGTCACTTTGCGATCACCGAGGAGATGGGCTTTGAGATGATCAACATCCCCATGAGCGAGACCGGCCCTGATATGGATCTGGTCGAAAAGCTGGTGGCGGAGGATGACACCATCAAGGGTATCTGGTGTGTGCCGCAGTACTCCAACCCCGATGGCTATACCTACAGCGATGAGACGGTGGAGCGCCTTGCCAAGATGAAGACCGCTGCGCCGGACTTCAAAATCTTCTGGGATGAAGCGTATATCGTTCATCATCTGACCGACGAGATCATCGAAACGCCGGTTCTGCTGAATGAGTGCAAGAAGTATGGCACGCAGGATCGCGTGTTCATGTTCACCTCTACCAGCAAGATCACCTTCCCGGGTGCGGGCGTGTCCGCGATCTCCTGCAGCGAAGCGATGATGAAGTATATCTGCAAGCGCTTCTCGGTCATGATCATCAGCTACGACAAGATGAACCAGCTCCGCCATGTCCGCTTCCTCAAGAACAAGGAAGGCGTTCTGGCACACATGGCAAAGCATCGCCGCCGTCTGGTGCCCTGCTTTGACGCAGTCAAGACTGCCTTTGCAGAGGAGCTGACTCCCTGCGGTGATATCGCTCACTGGACCAACCCCAAGGGCGGCTATTTCATCAGCCTGTATGTGCTGCCCGGCTGCGCAAAGCGTGTGGCAAGCCTGTGCAAGGACTGCGGTCTGACCCTGACGGGTGCGGGTTCGGCTTATCCGTACCACAAGGATCCGGAGGACTCGCACCTGCGTATCGCGCCCACTTACCCCAGCCTGGATGAGGTAGAGACAGCATCCGATCTGCTGTGTGTCTGTGTACGTCTGGCAACGGTGGAAAAGCTGCTGGCAGAGCAGAACTGAATCATTCTTTTGTAAAAACCTCCTCTGTACAGCGGTGGCTGTCGGAGGAGGTTTTAAATACCGGCTCCGGGATACCGGGGCTTTTGGAGGTTCCCTGAAATTATGAACAAAAAAGGAAAAGCATGGCAATTGTTTGTCGCCGTCTTGGTGATCCTTGCGTTTGTGTACACTGCGTTTTTCGGTGTGTACACGAGCTATGGCGACGTGACAACAACTCACATCAAAGGCGCAAAGGATATCCGCTTCGGTGTGGATATCAAGGGCGGCGTCAATGTGACGTTTGCACCTTCGGACGAGTTCGATGCGACCGATGAACAGCTCGATGCGGCAAAGCTCGTCATCGAGAACCGTCTGGTCGCGCTGAACGTGACCGACTACGAACTGTATGTGGATACCGATTCCGACAGTCTGATCCTGGAGTTTCCGTGGCAGTCCGGTGAAACGGAGTTTGACCCGGAGGCTGCGATCGAAGAGATCGGCACCACGGCGTACTTGACCTTCCGCGAAGGCTCTTCTGCGGATGGTGCACTGATCCTGGACGGATCGATGATTGAAAGTGCATCTGCGCAGTACGGTCCGGTCAGCAGCAGTACCTCGGAGTACTTCGTTTCGCTCAAGTTCAACGCAGAGGGCGCACAGGCGTTTGCCGATGCGACTACGCGTCTGGCAGAGGAGAATGGCATCATCAGCATCTGGCTGGACGATGAGAATGTCAGCACCGCCTCGGTCAATACGGCGATCACCGAGGGGCAGGCCATCATCACCAGCTCTGTGCTGAACCCCTTCACGCAGGATGCAGTTATCAAGATGGCACGCCAGATCAATTCCGGCGCGCTGCCCTTTGCACTGACGGTGGACAGTTACTCGACCGTCAGCCCCAGTCTGGGTGAGAACAGCCTGAACGCGATGGTGCTGGCGGGCGTCATCGCATTTGCGCTGATCGCAGTCTTTATGACCCTGCTGTACCGTCTGCCGGGCTTCCTTGCCAGCATCGCACTGGCAGGTCAGGTGGCGGCAACGCTGGCATTCGTCTCCGGTTATTTCCCGGCATTTGAGAGCTTTACTCTGACGCTGCCGGGTATTGCAGGTATCATCCTTGCCATTGGCATGGGCGTGGACGCAAA
>CAZUDU010000102.1:0-3013 GCA_964619455.1 uncultured Faecalibacterium sp. | reverse complement strand
GGCTATACGCTGCTCACCGGCGTTCTGCTCAACTTTGTCTTTGGCGTGTTTGCGACCCGCGTGATGATCCGTGGTGCGGCGTCGATCAAGGCTCTGCGCAGCCCCTGGCTCTACGGTGCTGCAAAGCCCGGCAAGGCCGCTGCGGAAAAGAAGCAGTTCGACTTTGTTGCAAACCGTAAGAAGTTCCTGAGCATCTCCGCAGCGTTGATGGCGGTGATCCTCGTCTGTGCGGTCGTGTTCGGCGTTCAGTTGGACACTGAGTTTACCGGCGGTGCAATGATCACTCTGCGCTATGAAGGCTCGTTCGAGATGTCGCAGGTGCAGCAGACCGCTGCGGAGGCACTGGAGAATTCCGGCTTGACCCTCCAGACCGGCGAGAATGTGGCGACCGGCGATCTGACCCTGAAGATCTCGATGCCCGGCACCGAGACGGTCACCACCGAGCAGGTGGACGAGCTGCTCACCTCGCTCAACGAGACCTACCCGGAGAACGGCTTTGCACAGCTGTCCCTGAGCAACGTCAGCCCCGCAATGGGCACCAAGTTCCTCAAGAAGAGTCTGGTCGCAGTTCTGGTCGCTCTGGTGCTGATCCTGCTGTACATTGCGATCCGCTTCCGTAAGATCGGCGGTCTGACCGGCGGTCTGATGGCGGTGATCGCACTGCTCAATGACCTGATGGTGGTGTTTGGCACCTTTGTGCTGCTGCGCACCGCGCTGGACGGCAACTTCATGGCAGCGATGCTGACCATTTTGGGCTATTCCATCAACGATACGGTCGTTGTGTATGACCGCATCCGCGAGAACCGCGCGCTGATGGGCAAGAAGGCTTCGTTTGAAGAAGTTGCCAACCGCTCGCTGAACCAGTCGGCACGCCGCACCATTATCACCACTGTGACCACCGTTATGGCGCTGGCAGTGATGTGCATCGTTGCAAAGCTGTATGGTCTGGACAGCATCTTTACCTTCGCATTCCCGCTGATGATGGGCATGATCAGCGGTGTGTACACCTCGCTGTGCGTTTCCGCCTCTGCGTGGGTGCTGTGGAGCGAGCGCAAGCAGAAGAACGAACGGCACTGATTTCCCGGCGATGACTGCCGGATGCAGGAGGAACAGAGTATGAAATGTCCCTATTGCGGCGCGGAAGAGTCCAAGGTGATCGACTCCCGCCCGACCGAAGACAGCGAGCGGATCCGCCGCCGCCGTGAGTGCCTGAGCTGTCGGATGCGCTTTACGACCTACGAGGTCGTGGAGACGGTTCCGCTTGTTGTGATCAAGAAGGACAGCTCGCGTGAGCCGTTCGACCGCCAGAAGCTGCTCAATGCAATGGTGCGCGCCTGCGCAAAGCGCCCGGTCAGCTACGAGGCGCTGGATCATGCCGCGAGCCGGATCGAGCAGGCACTGCTCAGCTCCTATGACCGCGAGATCCCCAGTGTCCGGATCGGTGAACTGACGATGCAGGAGCTGAAACAGATCGACGAAGTGGCATATGTCCGCTTCGCTTCGGTCTATCGCCAGTTTGCGGACGTTGAAAGTTTTTTCAATGAATTGAAGAAGCTGATGGGCGACCGGAAATAAGTCACTGAAAAGTCCTCTGAAAGAGCGTCCCGAACGATTGGGGCGCTCTTTTTTGCAGGACGCGAAAAAAACATGCTATAAGACGAAAGGAGGCGAAATGCGATGAACTATTTTCTGGCGAAAAACGATAAGGAGCTGGGGCTGTGTCTCCGGATGCTGTTCGCAGAAGGATTTGATACCCTTCACGTTGAGAGCGTGGAAACTGAGAAAAAGAGATTGGTGTTCCATATCGATGTTGAGATGGACGCAGAGCTTTTTGCACGGCTGCAAAAGCGATACAGCTTGCTGATCTCCTGAGATGCACTTCAAAAAAAGCAGAGGACCTGAGAGAAAGGTCTTCTGCTTTTGTTTTTTATAGCAGCCGCTGAGCGAGCCACTTCAGGGTCTCGATCTGCACCTGAGCACGCCGAAGCTCGCCCAGGGCTTCCTCCGGGGCATTTTGCTCCAGGTGCCCATCGGCGGCACGAAGGGCGGCTTCCAGCTCGGTGAAGTCCTCGGTGCGCAGAAGATGGTTCATCTTTTCACGCATCGAGTCGCACTGTTCTGCTGCGTGGTTGAGCGCAGCGCGGGCGGCGGCAAACTCCTCTGCATCCATAGCATAAATAGCGCGATCCAGATCCTCGGCGATCTGGTCGGAAAATACCCCCACCCGGAAGCTGCTGTAAAATGAGACTGCCAGCAAGGCAGCAACGATGAAGAGCGAAGCGTAGATCCGTTTCATAGGCAGCTCCTTGTCATAAAGACTGTGTGCGCGGCTCTTTTTTGAGCAGGAGGTAATCCTCGGTCTCGTTGCCGATCAACAGCAAGATCTCCTGCGGAAGGATCGTGTTTGCCTGCGCAGTGCGTTCGAGCCATGCGCGATCCTTGCCGCACCAGCGGAGGTTGTCCTCCAGAACCTGCCCGTCCAGAACGAACGGGATAGTGGCGTTAACGCGGGAAGCCTTCTGCTGCAGATCAGCGAGGGTGACCGTCTCTTTTTCTGGGCGGAGCGCGACTGAGAGCGTTCCGTTGGTCTCAATGACCGCGTAGGAGACATCCCGCGGGTCAAAGATGTTCTTGCCGCGCAGAGCCTCCATCAGGTCTGCAACGGTCAGCCGGAGCAGCCGCAGGGCGTTCTGGTCGATCTGCCCATCCTGAATGACCGTCTTGGGGCGGCCGGCCAGCAGATTAAAGAACTTCTGACTGCGAAAACTCAGTGCCGAGCCGAGCAGTTCCAGTGCTGCAATGAGGAACAGCGGGATCAGGCTGGACGTGATGGGGACATCTTCGGATTCAATGGAGATGGACGCAAGGTTTGAGATGAGGATGGTGGAGACCAGTTCTTCCGGCTGGAGCTGCCCAAGCTGGCGTTTGCCCATCAGGCGCATGGCGAACAGCACGCAGAAATAGATGATGATGGTGCGGCAGATCAAGAGCTTCAATGCAAAAACCTCCTGTG
>CAZUDU010000101.1:4817-6044 GCA_964619455.1 uncultured Faecalibacterium sp. | reverse complement strand
CCCAAGATCTACTTCTGCGGCAACAGCATCAGCCCCTCTTATCTGAATGATATCATTGCGCTGTGCAAGGGCAAGCGCTTCTCCATCAACGTCATCTCCAAGTCCGGCACCACCACCGAGACCAGTCTCGCTTTCCGCGTGCTGCGCAAGCTGCTGGAAGACGAGATGGGCGTGGAGGAAGCCAACAAGCGCATCTATGCCACCACGGACCGCTGCCGCGGCACCCTCAAGGAGCTGGCAGATGCACAGGGCTGGCCCACCTTCGTGGTCCCCGATGACGTCGGCGGCCGTTTCTCGGTGCTCTCTGCTGTAGGTCTGCTGCCCATCGCAGCTGCCGGTATCGACATCGATGAGCTGATGAAGGGCGCTGCCGATGCAATGGAGCGCTTCTCGGTCCTGAGCAAGGAGAACGATGCTTACAAGTATGCTGCGATCCGCAACATCCTGTACCGCAAGGGCAAGAGCATCGAGATCCTCGAGTGCTATGAGCCGGACTTCACCCTGATGAACGAGTGGTACAAGCAGCTGTTCGGCGAGAGCGAGGGCAAGGACAACAAGGGCCTGTTCCCCGCAAGCTGCATCTTCTCCACCGACCTGCACTCGATGGGTCAGTTCATCCAGGAAGGCTCCCGCACCATGTTCGAGACCATCGTGGATGTCAAGAAGCCCGCAAAGGATCTGTTCATTGAGAAGATCGAGGGCAACTTCGACGGCCTGAACTTCCTTGCAGACCAGAACATGAGCGTGGTCAACCGCAAGGCAATGGAAGGCACCATCCTCGCACATACCGACGGCGGCGTGCCCGAAGTCCTGATCGAGGTGGATGATCTGGGCGCTTACAACGTTGGCTACCTGATCTACTTCTTCTGGCGTGCATGTGCTTGCAGCGGCTATCTGCTGAGCGTCAACCCCTTCAACCAGCCGGGTGTTGAGAGCTACAAGAAGAACATGTTCGCGCTGCTGGGCAAGCCCGGTTACGAGAACCTGACTGCAGAGCTGGAAGCAAAGCTGAAGTAAGCAGGGTATGTAAAAATGATCTCCCGCCGCAAGGCGTGGAAAATATCAGGAGGACTGAATTATGATTAAACTGATTGTTGGCACCAAGGGCTCCGGCAAGACCAAGGCGATGATCGACATGATCAACGACTCCGTCAAGACCTCCAAAGGCAACGTTGTCGTCGTGGAAAAGGGCATGAAGCTCACCTATGATATCGCCCCGGCTGCACG
>CAZUDU010000101.1:3025-4717 GCA_964619455.1 uncultured Faecalibacterium sp. | reverse complement strand
GCAGGCGGAAGACCGGAAAAATTTAAAATTTTTTCGGTTTTCTGCCTGTTTTGGTGTTGACAAAGGGCGGCTTTGGCGTTATACTAACGAAGCAGCCTTTTAGAGGTGTACTATGCAATTTGACCTGAAAAAGTTTATCGCAACCGGCAAACGACCCTATCATGCAGAGTTTCAGTGTGATTTATCTGCTCATGATTATGCCGGTGCAAGGATCCCGGAGCCTGTCACAGCAGTCTTTGACGCTGAAACGGATGGCAGCGAGATCCGGATGACGTTGCGGGCAAACGCATTGGTGCATGGTGAGTGCGCCCGCTGCCTCGACCCTGTTACCCGGGAAGAGACAGTTGATACGGAGTGGACGGTAAAAGAGCGGGATCTGGATGATCCGGATTTCGAGCTGCCGCTGGATGAAGATGGTCGTCTGGATGTGGAGGAATGGCTTTGCCAGGAGTTCATGTTTCAGATCCCCACGGTGCTGCTTTGCAGTGCTGACTGTGCCGGGCTTTGTGCTCAGTGCGGTAAAAAGAAAGCGGACTGTACCTGCCCCCCGGCAGAGGAGACCGCCGCTCCCACAGATAGTAGGCTTGCAATTCTTAAATCACTGCTGAACTGATAAACCCATCAAGGAGGTGCAAAAATATGGCAGTACCTAAGAGACATCACTCCAAGGCTCGCCGCGACAAGCGTCGCAGCAACGTCTGGAAGCTGGAGGCCCCCACGCTGGTCAAGTGCAGCAACTGCGGCTCTCTGACCCTCCCCCACCAGGCATGTGGCAACTGCGGTTACTACAAGGGCGAGGAAGTCATCAAGAAGGCCTAATTTGCGCGTAATTGGTGGCATAATGGTGTTATGACAGAAGGGGAGGGCGCATGCCTTCCCCTTCTTGTTCTGTTTACGAAAAAAGGAGGCGGATGCATTGGCGATCAGGATCGAGCGTGTGGAAGCAGGCAGCGAGGCAGAGGCTCTGGGTCTTTGCCCCGGCGATGAGCTGCTGAGCGTGGACGAAAACGCGCTGAACGACACGCTGGACTACGATTTTTATACCGACAGCCCCAGCTTTCACCTGAAAGCGAAGGTGGCGGACGGCATCCGGGAGTGGGACGTGCAGCGTGCACAGCGCGGGCCGTTCGGGTGCGACTTTGAGACCTATCTGGGCGATAAGAAGCACTCCTGCTCCAATCACTGCATGTTCTGCTTCATCGATCAGCTCCCTCCCGGTATGCGGGAGAGCCTGTACTTTAAAGATGATGACGAGCGGCTGTCCTTTTTGTTCGGCAACTATATCACCATGACCAATATGCAGGATCACGAGATCGAGCGCATCATCAAGATGCATATCTCGCCGATCAACATTTCGGTCCACACCACCAACCCGCAGCTTCGGGTGCGGATGCTCGCCAACAAGCGGGGCGGCGAGGTGCTCAAGTACCTGCCGCGCCTTGTGGAAGGCGGCATTGCGGTCAATTGCCAGCTGGTTCTGTGCCGCGGCATCAACGACGGCGATGAGCTGCGCCGCACGCTGGCAGACCTGCTGGAGCTGACCCCGATGGTGCAGAGCATCGCGGCGGTGCCCTGCGGAGTGACGGATTACCGTAAAAATCTGTTTCCGCAGACCCCCTACGATGCCGCGACCAGCGCAGAGGTCATCGACATTATGGAAGAGTTTGGCGACGAGTGCAAGCGCCGCCACGG
>CAZUDU010000101.1:0-2925 GCA_964619455.1 uncultured Faecalibacterium sp. | reverse complement strand
GCGGCGGGGATCTGGCGCGTGCGCTGCTGCGCAGTGGTCTGCATATCGCCCGAAGAAAAAGATGATTGACCCCTTTTATAGAAAGGAGGAAACCCCATGAGCAAACCGATCGTAGCAGTGGTGGGCCGCCCCAACGTGGGCAAATCCACCCTGTTCAACAAGCTGTGCGGTCAGCGCCTCGCCATCGTGGAGGACACGCCGGGCATTACCCGCGACCGCATCTTTGCCAACTGCGAGTGGAACGGCCACGAGATGATGCTGGTGGACACCGGCGGCATCGAGCCGAAGGCGACCGAGGGCATTCTGGCGCACATGCGCGAGCAGGCTCAGATCGCCATCGACACCGCAGACTGCATCATTATGGTAGTGGATGTCCGCAACGGTCTGACCGCAGCGGATGAGGATGTTGCGCACATGCTGCGCCGCAGCCACAAGCCTGTGATCCTGGCAGTGAACAAGTGCGACAAGGTAGGCGAAGCGCCTATGGAGCTGTACGAGTTCTACAACCTCGGCTTTGACGAGGTGATGCCCATTTCGTCGGTGCACGGTCACGGCACCGGCGATCTGCTGGACGCAGTTTGCGCACATCTGGACTTCACCGAGCCGGAGATCGAAGAAGACCGCATCCCGGTCGCGATCATCGGCCGCCCCAACGTGGGCAAGTCCAGCCTGACCAACCGCATCCTTGGCGAGAACCGCATGATCGTGGCGAACGAGGCGGGAACTACCCGCGATGCCATCGATACTCCGGTGGATAACGCCTACGGCAAGTTCATCTTTACCGATACGGCGGGTCTGCGCAAGCGCAGCAACATCTCGGACGGTCTGGAGCGCTACATGGTGGTGCGCGCACTGGCGGCGGTGGAACGCAGCCGCGTGGCGCTGATCCTTGTGGACGCGACCGTTGGCTTCACCGAGCAGGACAGCAAGGTGGCAGGCTATGCCCACGAGCAGGGCAAGGCCTGCATCATCGTCGTCAACAAGTGGGACGCGGTGGAAGGCAAGGAGACCAACACCATGGAGCAGCAGCGCCGCGGCTATGCCGAGGACTTCAGCTTCATGAACTATGCGCCCATCATCTTTATCTCGGCGCAGACCGGTTACAATGTCAACAAGCTGATGCAGCTCATCCGGGACGTGGATGCCCAGAACGGTGCCCGCGTGCCCACTGGTGTGCTGAACGAGATGCTGGCACGCGCAACGGCGCGTATGCAGCCGCCCAGCGATAAGGGCCGCCGCCTGAAGATCTACTACATGACCCAGGCTTCGACCCGCCCGCCCACGTTCGTGGCATTCGTCAACGCAAAGCATCTGTTCCACTTCAGCTATCAGCGGTATCTGATCAACCAGATCCGCGAGAGCTTTGGGCTGGATCACACGCCTATCCGCCTGATCGTCCGTGAGCGCGGCTCCGGCGAGGTCGGTGCAAAGGACGTGTAAGCCGAAAAGGAGGCTCTGAGATGGCAAATGTTCCAATGACCCTGTTGATGGTGCTGGTCACGGCAGCGCAGGCATACCTGCTGGGCAGCGTGGATACCGGCATTCTGGTCAGCAAATATCTCTACCACGATGATGTTCGCAACCACGGCAGCGGTGCGGCTGGCATGACCAACATGCTGCGCACCTTTGGCAAAAAGGCAGCGGCGCTCACCGCACTGGGCGATGTGCTCAAGGGCGTGATCGCAGTTTGCCTCGGGCGGGTGCTGTTCCAGCATCTGCCGGAGGGGGTCACAGCTTCCGCATATCTTGGCGTATATCTGGCAGCGATCTTTGCGGTGATCGGTCATCTGAAGCCGCTCTATTTCGGCTTCAAGGGCGGCAAGGGTGTTCTGGTCGCAGGCGGCGCGATCCTTGCGATCCAGCCGGTGCTGATCCCGCTTCTGGCGGCGATCTTCCTCGTCTGCCTGCTGCCCACCGGCATGGTCTCGCTGGGCAGTGTGATGATGGCAGTGGCGTATCCGCTGCTGACCTTGGGTTACGGGATGCTCTGCGGCTACGCGGCAGGGGATCTGGCGGTCTGCGTGGTCGGCGCGCTGATCATGGCGCTCATGGTCATCTACATGCACCGCTCTAACATCCAGCGCATCCGGGACGGCAAAGAGTACCGTTTTGGCAAGCACGGCAAAAAGTAACGAATAAAAAGGATCCCCGGAACCTCTGAGCAAGGACTGCTTGGAAGGTTCCGGGGATCTTTTTGTTTCAGGATTCTTTGGAGGCTCCCACTGCTGCATAGCCGGAGCGCCGGATGCAGCTCTGCCCGGCATTCGTGTCCAACCAGTCGTACAGGCGGCGTTCCGGGCTGTCCGGCGCGGCGCTGGCGTGGAGAACGGCATAGAACTCGTTACACAGCGGGTATTCCTCGCTGGCGATGCTCTCGGTGGACGGCGCGATGCCATCTACCGCAAGCAGCCGCAGCCCGGGCTGAGAATACATCTGGTCGATGTAATAATAGACCGAAAAACCAATGGCATTGGCGCTGTTGTTGTATGCGGCGATGCTGTCCACCAGCTCGCCCATTGCGGCGGGTGCCAGCTCGGTGGGCGGGGCGAGCAGTTCGCCGTCCTGAATAAGAAGCTTGCGGAAGAGCGTCTGGCTGCCGGAGTCCTCGCCCCGCTGGAAGGGAACGATGGCAAGATCCTCGCCGCCGACCTCCTTCCAGTTGGTGATTTTTCCGGCGTAGATGTCCCGGAGCTGCTGGCGCGTCAGGCTCTGCACCGGGTTCTTCTCGTTAACGATGAACACCAGAGCGTCCCGCCCGATGGGCTTTTGCTCCAGGTCGGCATCGGCTTCGGCAAGCTCCTGCTTGACGTACTCCGGAGCTTCGTACACTACCAGCATTTTCGCGCTGTAAACACTGTCAGGGTCATCGTATAAGCCGAACCGCTCCCACGCATAGGCGGTGGTGCTGACCGAGATGCTGCTCTG
>CAZUDU010000100.1:5014-6074 GCA_964619455.1 uncultured Faecalibacterium sp. | reverse complement strand
AAGTCGCTGTGGATCTTGCCTGCCGCCTGCGGAGCCTTGGTGCCCTTGCGGATGGTCCATGCGCGGCACTCCTTCTTGCCGTCGGTCAGGAAGGAGATCAGGCCCAGCAGGTCGTAGCTGGCGGTGATCAGGTTGTCCAGACCGCTTGCCTCCACGCCCATCTCGGCGAGGAACGCCTTCTTCTCTTCGGGGGTGTAGTCTGCAATGTCCTCTTCGGTCTTGGCGCAGATGGGGATGTAGCGTGCACCCTCCTCGGCGGCGCGGGCGGCGACCAGAGGAACGTACTTGTTGTTCTCGATGCCGTCCATCAGGTCGTCCTCGCCCACGTTGCAGGCGTAGAGCACGGGCTTGGTGCTCAGCAGACCCATCTCGCGCAGGACAGCCTGCTGGTCTGCGTCGCCCTCGTTGAACTCAAAGCTGCGGGCGGGCTTGCCTGCGCCCAGATGATCGGCGAGGGTCTGGAGCCATGCAGCCTCGGCAGCGGCAGCCTTGTTGCCGCTCTTGGATGCCTTTGCCATACGGTTGGCGCGTGCCTGCACCACCTCGTAGTCGGACAGGATCAGCTCGTAGTCGATGGCCTCGATGTCCGCGATGGGGTCGATCGCCTCGGCCTTGGTCACATCCTCGACGACGTGGATGATGTTGTCATCGTCAAAGCAGCGCACAACGTGCACGATGGCGTCGCACTCGCGGATGTTGCCCAGGAACTTGTTGCCCAGACCTGCGCCCTGACTTGCGCCCTTGACCAGACCGGCAATGTCCACGAACTCCACGATGGCGGGGGTCTTTTTGTTGGTCTGCCAGATCTCTGCCAGCTTGTCCAGACGCTTGTCCGGCACAGCCACGATGCCGCTGTTCGGCTCGATGGTGCAGAAGGGGTAGTTCGCAGCTTCCGCATTCTTGGTGGAGGTGATGGCGTTGAACAGAGTGGACTTGCCGACGTTGGGCAGTCCGACGATACCGAGTTTCATAAAAATACGCTCCTTAACACGTTTTGGGATGGTATATAAAATCCGACCCAAGGATTGGACACAATAATACAATTATCATTATACGCAAA
>CAZUDU010000100.1:2573-4914 GCA_964619455.1 uncultured Faecalibacterium sp. | reverse complement strand
AGGTCGGTGTCGTTGCATTCCAGCACGGGCTGGAGCTGGTGCCCCTGCGCTTGCAGGGTACAGTCCAGCACCCGGCGGTAGCTGGCGTCTTTTTCGGTCAGCAGCAGCGGGAACTGCAAAAGCTGTTCCAGCCGGTGCGGAGGCTGCGCGGGGAAAAAGCCTTTGGCGGCGGCGAACACGACCGGCTCGCGCACCTCCAGAACCTTGATAAAGCGGGGATCGGTCAGCGGCTCGTCCGACAGATAGACCAGATCCAGCGTGTTGTTTTGCAGCATCTCCAGCAGCAGCGGCGGGGTGTCGGTCACAACGCTCAGCTGCACGGCGGGGCAGCGCTCGTGGTAGCGGCGCAGCAGCTGCGGCATGACGGTGGAGCAAAGGCTGTCGATGGTGCCGATGCGCAGCGTGCCGGAAAGCTGGGTCTCCTGCTGCAGATCCTCCTGTGCAAGGCTCAGGTCGTTCAGGATGCGGATGGCGTGGGGGTAGAACCGCTGCCCGCCGTTGGTCAGGTGGACCCCCTTGCCGATGCGGTCGAACAGGATGATCCCCAGCTTTTGTTCGAGCTGCTTCATCTGGATGGTAACGGCAGCCTGTGAGTAGCCCAGATGCTTTGCTGCGTTGGAAAAACTGCCGTACTGTGCTACGGCAACAAAGGTGCGGATCTCGCGCAGCTCCATAAAAGCCCTCCTATAAAAAACTTTAAATGAACGGATAAAAACGTTTTGATTTACTTATTACAGTGGCTGTATTATACTCGGTTTATCGACAAAGTTCAACAGGAAAGGCAGGAACCCGTCATGAAAAAGAGCGATCCGAAATATCAGGCGTATGTCCAGATCTTAAAAGAGGAGCTGATCCCCGCGATGGGCTGCACTGAGCCGATCGCACTTGCGTATGCTGCGGCAAAGGCACGCGAGGTGCTGGGCACGCTGCCCGAAAGCGTGCAGCTTCAGGTCAGCGGCAGCATCATCAAGAATGTCAAGAGCGTCATCGTGCCCAACACCGGTCACCTCAAGGGCATGGAGGCTGCAGTGGCAGCGGGCATCATTGCCGGTTCGCCGGAGCGCGAGCTGGAGGTCATCTCTGAGGTCAGCGACAGCAAAAAGGAGGATATCCGCCGCTATCTGGAGCAGATCCGGGTGGACATCGAGCACATCGAGCGCGGCCATGTCTTTGATATCATCGTGACCGAGCGCTGCGGGGATTCCTATGCGACCGTCCGCATTGCAGACTACCACACCAACATCTGCCTGATCGAAAAGGACGGCAAGGTACTGTACGAGAAGCCCCTGCTGGACGAGCAGGCACTGCTGGGCAGCCGCACCGACCGCAGCCTGCTGAATATGCAGGACATCTGGGATTTTGCCATGACTGCGGATGTGGCAGATGTGTCGGAGCTGCTGGAGCGCCAGATCCGCTACAACAACGCCATTGCGGAAGAGGGTCTGATGGGCGATTACGGCGCCAACATCGGCAAGGTGCTGCTGGCGACCTACGGCAGTGACGTTTCGGTGCGCGCCAAGGCCAAGGCGGCCGCCGGCTCGGATGCGCGTATGAACGGCTGCGAGCTGCCGGTCATCATCAACTCCGGCTCCGGCAATCAGGGCATCACCTGTTCGGTGCCGCTGATCGAGTATGCCAAGGAGCTGAACAGCGGCAAGGAGAAGCTCTACCGTGCACTCATCATCTCCAATCTGGTCGCCATCCATGAAAAGACCGGCATCGGTACCCTGTCCGCTTACTGCGGCGCAGTCAGCGCGGGCGCAGGTGCGGGCGCGGGCATCGCTTACCTGTGCGGCGGCGATTATCAGGCAGTGATCCACACGGTGGTCAACGCACTGGCGATCGTTTCTGGTATCGTCTGTGACGGTGCAAAGGCATCCTGCGCGGCAAAGATCGCATCCTCGGTGGACGCGGCACTGCTGGGCTACAACATGTATCTGCATGATCAGGAGTTCAAGGGCGGCGATGGCATCGTGATGAAGGACATCGAGACCACCATCAAGGGCATAGGCCGTCTGGGCAAGGACGGCATGCGCGAGACCAACGACGAGATCATCCGCCTGATGATGAGCTGATCGGACGGGGCGTCTTTGTTGCATCTGTAAAAAGGGACTATACTTTTTTGTGCGGTTCGTGTATACTAGGGGCAGATACTTCAAAATTGAACTAAAAGGAGAGCTTCCTCTATGGCACAGTCCAAACAGGATATGGGGTCCGGCAGCGTCAAAAAACTGATGCTGCAGCTGATGATCCCGGCGGTTGTGGCACAGGTGGTCAACCTGCTGTACAACATCGTGGACCGCATTTACATCGGGCATATCGAGGGCATCGGCGCGGCGGC
>CAZUDU010000100.1:0-2473 GCA_964619455.1 uncultured Faecalibacterium sp. | reverse complement strand
ATCTACATCCTTGGCACCGTGTTCGTGCTCATCGTGATGGGCATGAACCCCTTTATCACGACGCAGGGATTTGCCAAGATCAGCATGCTGACCACTGTCATCGGCGCGGTCATCAACATCGTCCTCGACCCCATCCTGATCTTCGGGCTTGGCATGGGCGTGAAGGGTGCCGCCATTGCAACGGTGCTCAGCCAGGCGGTGGGCGCGGTGTGGATCCTGCACTTCCTCACCGGCGATAAGACCATCCTGCATCTGCGCCGCGACTTCCTCAAGCCGGAGAAGGAGGTCATCCTGCCGGTGATGAGTCTGGGCATCTCCACCTTTGTCATGCTCTCCACTGAGAGTCTGCTGTCCATCAGCTTCAGCTCCAGTCTGGCGCGCTACGGCGGCGACCTTGCCGTGGGCGCGATGACCGTCATCACCAGTGCTTCCCAGCTGTGCACCATGCCGATGAACGGCATCTGTCAGGGCGGTCAGCCGGTGATGAGCTTCAACTTTGGCGCGGGCAAAAAGGATCGCGTCAAGGAAGCCTTCCGTTTCCAGTTCGGCATCTGTGCGTGCTACGCCTGCCTGTTCTGGCTGGTGATGATGCTGGTGCCCGGCATGGTGGCGGGCATCTTCACCTCGGACGCAAGCCTTGTGGAATACACCACATGGGCAATGCGCATCTACATGGCGGGCATCTTCTCCATCGGCTTCCAGATCGCCTGCCAGCAGAGCTTTATGGCACTGGGTCAGGCAAAGGTCAGCCTGCTGCTGGCCTGCCTGCGCAAGATCATCCTGCTCATCCCGCTCATCTTCATCCTGCCGCTGTTCGTGCAGAACAAGGTGTTCGGCGTGTTCCTCGCTGAGCCGGTCAGCGATATCATCGCAGCGACCGTTACGACCCTGATCTTCTTCAAGCGGTTCAATAAGATCCTCGATCAGGGCGCGGCAAAGGTCTGAAAAGGAGACGTTTCATGAAGGTTCTGGTCAGTGCCTGCTTGCTGGGCGAGAATTGTAAGTACAACGGCAGAAACAATGAAAACCCGGCAGTTCTGGAATTTGTCCGGGGCAAAGAGGTGCTCCCTGTCTGTCCGGAGATGCTGTCCGGGCTGGGCTGCCCGCGCCCCTGCGTGGAGCTGCGGGACGGTGTTGCCTTTGACCAGAACGGCAGGAACGTGGACGCGCAGTTCCGCCTTGGGGTGCGCAAAGCGCTCGAACAGTTTGAGGGCGAGGAGATCGATCTTGCAGTGCTGCAATCCCGCAGCCCGACCTGCGGGGTGAAGGAAATCTACGATGGCAGCTTTACCGGCAAAAAGATCCCCGGCATGGGGCTTTTGGCAAAGGCGCTGACCGAGAACGGCGTGCGCGTGGTGGATGCTGCGGACATCGCTTCGTTTCCCGCGGAATAAAGAATGATATGAAAAAGAAAGGCTGCCTGCCGGAAGTTCCGGCAGGCAGCCTTTTTGCGTTTGAGAGAAAGGGGAAAAGGTCACAGCGCTTCGATCTGTGCCCAGACCTCGTCCAGAACAGGGATGCCGTTCTTGCGGTTCTCGATCCGGGTCTGAAGTTCCCGTTCGCCGGGATAACGGATGGTGCCGCCGGGCTCGGTGGGGGTGGAGGATTTGATATCCTCCAGCACCCGCTCGATGATCTCATCGGTCAGGGCGGTGGTCTGCAGGTGGGTGGGGTCAAGTGCGATCATGACCTGCGTGGAGCCGATCTCGTCGGTGTATTTGCGACCGACGTCGGTGACCGTGTTGCCGCCGGAGAGGATCGCACCGGCCAGATCCAGCACCAGAGAAAGCCCGCTGCCTTTCCAGTAGCCGATGGGCAGCACGCGGCCGGTCTTTTCGATCGCGGCAGGGTCGCAGGTCGGCTCGCCGTTTTCGTCAAAGCCGCCGGGTACGGGCAGCATCTCCCCTTTCATGCGTGCCATCTCGATCTTGCCGTAAGCGAACTGGCTCATGGAGCAATCCAGCACGATGTGGTGTCCGTCGCTCTTGGGGATGCTGATGATGAAAGGGTTGTTGCCGATCTTCGGCTCCACACCGCCCCACACCGGCATGTTGGGGGTGGTGTTGGTCCAGCAGATGCCGATGCAGCCGTTGTTTGCTGCCTGCCAGCCGTAAGCGCCGCCGCGCATCCAGTGGTTGGTGTTGCCGATCGCTACGATGCCCATGCCGTGCTCGTGTGCGAGCGCACAGGCGCGCTCCATCGCGAGACGGGCATTGACATTGCCCAGACCCAGATGCCCGTCCCAGCGCTCCAGAGCGCCGAGCGAGGCGGTGCATTCGGGCCTGGCGTTGCCGTCCACAACACCCTTGTCCAGATAGCTGATCAGACGGGGGAAGCGGTTGACACCGTGGCTGTAAATGCCGTCCAGACTGCTCTGGGCAAAGTTCTCGGCACAGGCGTGTGCAAGTTCAGGCTCGATCTTGCGGCTCAGCAGGATCTGCTCAAATTTTGCGAGAAGGTCTTCGTAAGAAAT
>CAZUDU010000099.1:3627-6079 GCA_964619455.1 uncultured Faecalibacterium sp. | reverse complement strand
TATTTTCTGGTCGGGCGCAAGAAAAATGTCATCATTCTGGACAGCGGCGAGAACGTCAGCCCCGAAGAGCTGGAAAAGCTGGTAGAAAAATGTCCTGCTGTACAGGAATGTATCGTAAAAGAGCTGGGCAAAAAGATAGGTGTTGTGGTATACTGTGGTGTAGAGCAACAGCAGCAGGTGCGGGACTTCATCACCCAGACCAACTGCGAGCTGCCCCTTTACAAGCGCATCACCGCAGTACAGTTCAGCAGCGAACCGCTGCCCCGCAATGGTGCGGGCAAGCTGGTGCGCCAATAATCTGTCACGGAAAGGAAGTATATTTCGATGGAACGAGCAGAAATCATTTCTCAGATCCTTGCTATTTTGGAGGACGTTGCAGAGGTTGCCCCGGAGGACGTCAATGAGAACAGCGTCCTGATGGACGATCTGGATCTGTCCTCGATGGAGATCCTGACCATTGTTGCCGATCTGGAGGAGACCTTTGGCCTGCGCATTCCGGAAAAGGAGCTGCGCAGCTTTGTGACCATCAGCGATCTGGCAGACTATCTGGCAGCAAACGTGGGGTAAACAAATGGTCATGACACAACGCTCGACCGAGTATGTGTTTCAGGGCACGATGTATTTCTTCCGCAAAGAGAAGATCTGCTGCCGGTATCAGTTCACTCTGCGTGATCCGATCGACCCGGCGCTGCTGCAAACGGCACTGGACGCTGCGCTGGGCGCTGCGCCCTATTTTCAGGTGCGCCTTGGGTGGGAAAAGAAGGCGGCCTATCTGGAGCCGAACCCAAATCCCTGTCTTGTTTACGAGGGCAGTGCGATGCGCGACATCCCGGAGCAGACGAACGAGTACCTGTTCTGTGTGAGCTATGAGGGCAGCGCGATCTATTTTGATTGGTATCACTTTCTGGCGGACGGGCACGGCATCTCGCCGTTTTTGACCCGCATTCTGGAGCAGTACTGCACGCTTCGCTACGGGGAGCAGTTCCCGCAGCGGGGTGCGCTTGCTTCCAGCCCTGCCTATGACATCGAGCAGATGATGGCGCAGTATCCCCAGCCGACGGCGGGGGAAAGCGGCTTGCAGCGGGAGGTCGTGCAGACCTTTGAAGGGCAGATGCGCCGCACCCGGATCCGCTTTGCAAAACAGTCGCTGGTCGATGCGGCGCTGGCAAACGGGGTCAAGCCGGTCAGCGCGCTGATGGCACTGCTCAGCCTTGGCGTGGGCGAGTACCTGCACAAGGAGGAGATCCAGTACTCTTTCTCGGCGGATACGCGGGACGTGGCAGGGGTGCCGGATGCTTTGTACAACTGTGTGTGCGCTTACCAGCATACTCTGCCCGCCGGGCAGACGGTGCGCCTTGCGGAGGTGGCAAAGCTGGTGGACGAAGAAGTGCAGAAGGATCTGCTGCCCCAGACCAAGCACCGCCGCATGGCAGAGCAGATGGGCTGGATCTACAAGGTAGATCAGCAGAAAGCATCGCTGAAGATCAAGCAGAGGGTCTTCCAGATGGGTGAGTACATCAGCGGCACGCCCGCGGATTACTGGCTGAGCTATCTGGGCAACCCACTGATGCCGGCTTCGGCGGCACTGGAACAGTACATCACAGATTTTCAGGTATGGGTCCCGCCGGACGGCGGTTCGATGGGGGTGGAGGCTGCCAGCCTGAAGGGCACCATCACCCTGTGCATTGAGAACAAGGCCCCGTTCCCGGGTCTGAGCGGCGCACTGCGCGCCGTGTTGGAGCGGGAGGGCATCCCGGTGCTGGAAGCCGTGGATCTGGACGAGAACTGAAACAAACGCAAAAAAACAGACCGGAACAGGAAAAGCTCCTGTTCCGGTCTGTTTGCGTTAGAGATATGGTATACTGGGAAGAAAAATTTGATTTTCTTGCAGGGAAACCGCGTGCTGCTTCGTTTCAGATTACAGAAGGGCAGCACGGGGCGCCGCTCTCAAAAACGGGAAAGGAGGCGGTGAGGATCGGTGACGAGTGTTGAGTTCAGCACAATGGTGCAAAAATATCAGGTACTGGTATATACGGTGTGCCACCAGCTCGTGCCGGATGTGCAGGAAGCGCAGGATCTGACACAGGAGACCTTTCTGGCGGCGTGGCGCGCGATCGACCGCTGTCCGCCCGGGTTTGAAAAGCAATGGCTGACCCGCATCGCGTCCAACAAGGCAAAGGACCACCTGCGCAGCGCCTGGATGCGCAGGGTAAATACCCCCGGAGACGAGGTACTTGCGCTGGAAGGTGCACCGCCCGGCTCAGACCCCGAACAGCGCACGCTGGAAGCAATGAACGAGCAGGCACTGACCGGGCTGGTGCTGGCTCTGCGGGAACCATACAAGACCCCCTGCCGGCTGGTGCTGCTGGAGCAGTGCACGGCGGCGCAGGCGGCAAAGCTCTGCGGGCGACCGGAAAAAACGGTGGAGTCGCAGGTGTACCGGGGCAGAAAG
>CAZUDU010000099.1:0-3527 GCA_964619455.1 uncultured Faecalibacterium sp. | reverse complement strand
TACAACAAGATCACCGCAGCACTGGAGGAATATTTCACTTCAGACGCTGCCCAGAAATCTGAGAAAAAGTGAGGGAACGAACTTATGAAAAACGGGATCCTGACCCTGATCTTTGCCTTTATCCCCGGTGCGGGACAGATGTATCAGGGGTATATGAAACGAGGACTTTCGCTCATTGGGATGTTCTGCGCGGTCTGCGCGGCAATGATCCTGATGGATGGATTTATGATGGTGCTGCCGGTCATCTGGATGTACAGCTTTTTTGATACCTTCAATCTGCGCTCGCAGCTTGGCGTAGGCGATGCGCCGCAGGATGACTATCTGGTGCATTTCAACTGGAAGGACGAGCACCTGAAGCATTTTTTGATGGACAGCCACAAGCTGGTTGGCTGGGGACTGATCGCATTGGGTGCGCTGGTGCTGTATGAGAACATCGTCATGCAGACGCTGGGCGATCTCATGTGGCGCTGGGGGCAGAACAGCCCGATCTTCCGCGCGTTCTATCTGATGATGAAGGACCTGCCGCAGATCCTCTTATGCGTGGCGCTCATCGTCTGCGGTGTGTGGCTGGTGCGCGGCCCCCGCGCAGGGCAGAAACCGCAGCAGCCAGACCCCCAGCCGGAGGACTTCTGCGCGTATGAGCCGCAGGCACCTGCACTGCTGACCGTGGAGATGGAGGACGAGGACGATGGACGAGAAGAAGACTGAGCGGCAGGAGACTGCCAGGGTCGAACGACCTTCTCCGGCAGAGCCAGCCGCTGCTGCAAGGGCGAGAGCCGCGCAGGAGATGCCCCGCCGCCGGGTGGGGAGCATCACGCTGGGCGGAGGCCTCATTGCGGCGGGCGTGTTCTTTCTGCTGTATTATTTCCTGCCGGGGTTTGACTGGCTGCTGACGCTCAAGATCGCCCCGGCGATGGGGCTGATCCTGCTGGGGTGCGAGGTGCTGTTCTTCTCGCTGCGCCCCGGGCACTGGAAATATGATCTTGTGTCGGTGCTGGTCTGCCTGTGCCTGATCGGATGCTGCTTTTGCATGACGATGCTGCCGATGGTCTGGACAGCCGGGCAGATGGCAGGTCAGACCGAGATCGTTGAACCGATCGGGAAAGAAAACACATCGCTGGAAGAAACAGCAGTTTGAACATCTGATAAACAAAAGTGGCGTTGTCCGTGCGGACAACGCCACTTTTGCTGTGATAGATATTACAGCTGCTTTCCGGTCAGCAGCTCGTAGGCTTCCAGATATTTTGCGATGGTCTTGTCGATGACCTCCTGCGGCAGGTCGTAATTGCTGTCGGGGGTTGCCTTCAGCCAGTCGCGGACGAACTGCTTGTCAAAGGAGGGCTGACCGTGACCCGGCTCATAGCCTTCCACCGGCCAGAAGCGGGAGGAATCCGGGGTGAGCATCTCGTCACCCAGAACGACATTGCCGTTTTCGTCCAGACCGAACTCGAACTTGGTATCGGCAATGATGATGCCGCGGCTCAGCGCATAATCGGCACACTTCTTGTACAGGGCGATGGTGTAATCACGGAGCTTGGTCGCATACTCTTCGCCGTGTCCGGGGAACTGCTTTTCCAGCACGGTGATGCTCTGCTCGTAGGAGATGTTCTCGTCGTGGTCGCCGATCTCTGCTTTGGTGGAGGGAGTGTAGATCGGCTCAGGGAGCTTGTCGGACTCCTTCAGGCCCTCGGGCAGGGTGATGCCGCAGACCTTGCCGGTCTTCTGGTAGCTTGCCCAGCCGCTGCCGGTGATGTATCCGCGCACGATGCACTCGATGGGCAGCATGGTCAGCTTGCGGCACATCATGCTGTTGCCGTCGAACTGAGGCTGGCGGAAGAACTCCGGCATTTCGTTGACATCCACGCTCAGCATGTGGTTGGGCAGAAGGTCGCGGGTGAAGTCGAACCAGAACTTGCTCATCTGGGTCAGAACGGTGCCCTTTTTGGTGACCTTGTTTTTCAGGATAACGTCAAATGCAGAGATGCGGTCGGTGGCGACCATGATCAGGCTGTCGCCGTTGTCGTAGATCTCACGGACCTTGCCTTCCTTGATGGGCTGGAACTCAGTCATACTCAAACACTCCATTTTCCATATTTCGTGCCGCTGCGGGCGTTGTGCGCTTACCTGTTTATTTTACCATGGAAATGTGGGCTTTGAAAGAAACAGAATGAAAGGAAAATGAGGGTGGATTTGCGTTTTTATCGTGAAAATTGCGCAAAAACAAGGGTGAAAATTTGGCGATTTGACGATAAAAGTCATACTTTGACGAAATTTACACGTTTTTTGGTGAAATCCGAGCATAGACAATTGCGAGCAGTTGCGGTATCTTTATAATTGATCGGATATTGCCGCAAACATGGGCGGCAGGGAAATGAAGGAGGCAGAAAAATGGGGAAGTTTCCGAAAGAGTTTCTTTGGGGCGGCGCAACGGCTGCCAACCAGTGCGAGGGTGCATACTTAGAGGGCGGGCGCGGGCTTTCCAGCGTGGACGTTGTTCCCTTTGGCAAGGATCGCTTCCCGGTCGCGCTCGGTAAAATGGAGATGCTGGACTGTGATGCGGAGCATTACTACCCGGCGCATGAAGCCATCGATCTGTACCACCATTATAAGGAGGACATCGCGCTGTTTGCGGAGATGGGCTTCAAGTGCTACCGGCTGTCCATCGCATGGACCCGCATCCTGCCGAACGGTGACGATGCCCAGCCCAACGAAGAGGGTCTGGCATTCTACGATTCCCTGTTCGATGAGTGCCATAAGTACGGCATCGAGCCGCTGGTGACCATCTGCCATTTTGATACGCCGATCGCCCTCATCAAGAAGTACGGCGGCTGGAAAGACCGTCGCATGGTGGATGCGTATGTCCACTACTGTGAGGTGCTGTTTGACCGCTATAAAGGCAAGGTCAAGTACTGGCTGACCTTCAACGAGATCAACATGCTGCTTCACATGCCCTTTACCGGGGCGGGCATCCTGTTCCAGCCCGGCGAGAATGAGACCCAGATCAAGTATCAGGCCGCGCACTACGAGCTGGTGGCGAGCGCCAAGGCGGTCAGGCTGGCGCATGAGAAGATGCCGGAGGCGATGGTAGGCTGCATGCTGGCGGCGGGTCAGTATTACCCCCGCACCTGTGCGCCGGAGGATATCCTTGCTGCGCAGGAAGCAGACCGCGACAACTATTTCTTCATCGATGTGCAGTCCCGCGGTGCTTACCCGGTCTGGGCAAAGAAGCGGATGGAGCGCGAGGGCGTGGTGCTTTGCTGCGAGCCGGAGGATGAACAGATCCTGCGGGAGGGCACGGTGGACTTCATCTCCTTCAGCTACTATTCCAGCCGCTGCACGACCGTGAACGAGGAACTGCTTGCCGAGGGCGGCGCCGGCGGCAATGCGGCAAATATCTTCAAGACGGTCAAGAACCCCTACCTTAAAGCGAGTGAGTGGGGCTGGGCGATCGACCCGGTGGGTCTGCGCGTGACCATGAACGTGCTCTATGACCGCTACCAGAAGCCGCTGTTCATCGTGGAGAACGG
>CAZUDU010000098.1:0-6104 GCA_964619455.1 uncultured Faecalibacterium sp. | reverse complement strand
GCATGGCGGGTCACGCCAATGACTTCCGGGATAATGTCGCCCGCCTTGCGCACCTGAATGGTATCGCCCAGACGCAGCTCAAACTGCCGGATAAAGTCCTCATTGTGCAAGGTCGCACGGGCAACGGTCGTGCCGGCCAAAAAGACCGGGTCAAAACAGGCTGTCGGGGTCAGCACACCGGTGCGCCCGACCGCTACCTCGATGCTGCGCAGGGTCGTCTCTTTGACCTCCGGCGGGTACTTGAACGCAATCGCCCAGCGGGGGAACTTGTTGGTGGAACCCATCAGATCCCGCTGTGCAAAGGCATTGACCTTGATGACCGCACCGTCCATATCGAAATCCAGCTTGGAGCGGTTCTGGCCGATCTGCTCGATCTCCGCAATGGCGTCCTCGATATCGTGCACGATGTGATAGCGCGGCGAGACCGGCAGCCCAAGCTCCTTGAGATAATCCAGGCTTTCCGCATGGGTCGTCAGGGTCTTGCCGCGGATCTGCTGAACGTTGAATACAAAGATGGACAGCCCCCGGCTGCCGGTGATCTTTGCGTCCTTCTGGCGCAGAGAACCCGCTGCCGCGTTGCGGGGGTTCTTGAACGGTGCCGTACCTTGCAGCTCCTGCTCGGCGCAGAGTTTCTGGAAAGTCTCGTGAGGCATATAGACTTCACCGCGCACCTCCAGAAACTCCGGAGCGTTTTTCAGGGTCTTGGGGATCTTGCGGATCGCCAGAACGTTCGCGGTCACATCTTCACCCACTACGCCGTCGCCGCGGGTAGAGGCACGGACGAGCTTGCCGTTTTCGTATTCCAGACTACAGGAAAGGCCATCGATCTTGATCTCGACAACATACTCCGGCTCAACGCCTGCCTCACGCACACGGCGGTCAAAGTCCCGCAATTCGTCATAAGAGAACGCATCCAGAAGGCTCTCCATCTTGACTGCATGGGTCACCTTTGCAAAGCGTCCGCTCGGCGTTCCGCCCACCTTTTGGGTGGGAGATGCCGCCGTGACGAGCTGCGGATACTGTGCCTCCAGCGCCTTCAGCTCGCGGTTCAGCGCATCATACTCGAAATCTTCCAGTTCAGGGGCATCCTGATCGTAGTAAAGACGATTGTTTTTTTCAATGATCGCGCGCAATTCCTCTACGCGCTTCGCAGCCTGCTCCAGTTCCAACAAAAATCACACTCCGTTTTCCCACTTGACAAACTCTCTGTTTGTTTGTAAGCTATTTCGACTGGCGTCAAATGTTCGTTGTTAGTATAGCACATTTTCTCGGTTCTTGCGAGGATTTTTTGCCCGCCCGTTTACAGAATGTTATATTCCATTCTTTCTGTGTCCATGAAATTGTTTTCACAGGGGTTTTCGGGTTGAATTTAAATCAACACCCTCTATTTACTCTTCGTTGTTTCTCTCAGCAATCTACGTATCTACGGAATTTTTAAAGAATCTCTCCAAGAAATTCTATTACCGGAACATCCGCAAAAGAAAAACCACAAGCTGAGCTTGTGGTTTTTCTTTTCGGTTCCGTTCTCTCCCCCTGCACAGGAAATGCTTCCCTCACACGGGGCATATTACCCGGCTCAACGGTTCAGCAGCGTATCCCATGCAGGCATCTCAGCGCGCAGCTTTTCCCACATCGGCATAGAGGCACCCGCCTGCTGACGCAGCACCTCAAATGCTTCATCCAGATAGCGCATTTCTTCCACCGCATGCATTGCATGATCCGTTGCACACAGCCGCCCCAGCGGGGTCTTGCACATGGTCAGGATCATCGCTTCCATCTTACGGCGGTCGGGCGCACCCGGCTGGTAGTAGTCGGTATTCTCGGCATCATTGACCGGAATGCCTGCCGCTTTCAGCATCCGGCATCCCTCGTAGGCCGCATCCAGGATCGCCGCCCGCTGTTCCTTGGTCGCGCGGTGCAGATCGCCGCCGCAGGCATAGCCGACATAGCATACCGGCAGGATCAACGCCAGGTGGCACTTGAGCCACTCGTCCATATCACCATAGAAGGTGAGCTTGTACTTCACCCCATCAAACGACGCCTGAAGGCGCTGACGGAACACGCCGGACAGCGGCGCAGTCGCCCCGCCCACCGTCATTCCGGCACCCATGTGGACACTTACCACACGGTCATGCTCACGCCGCCCGCAGCTGTTCTGGAAGCCGAATGCGATCCGATCCGCCGGGCGCTGGAGCGCTTCCACGATCTGCTTTGCGTGCGGGTCGTTGCCGACAAACACGACATACTCGCTCTTGTTCTTCTGGATGATCGGCAGAACCTGCGGCAGCTGGCATGCCTGCATCACAACAAAGATCAGATCATACTGATCTTCCGGCGCAAGAGAATCAATGGTCTGCACCCGGTCCGTAGTCGTCTTGCACTGTGCCCAATGACGGATGACCAGACCTTTCTGGTCGATGCGCTCTTTCCATTCTCCGCGTGCCAGAAGGGTGACCACATTCTTTTTGTTTTGCAGCAGCCGGTGGGCAAGCTCACAGCCCAGAACCCCTGCCCCGTACACTAAGATCCTCATTCCGATGCGCCTCCTTGAGCCGGTTTGATTTATCGCTTGAAAAAGGAGAAAATCCCTTTCTTTTCATACGGTGCACTGACGAGTCGTTTTACCTCATAGCCGGCAGCGTTGATCGACGCTTTGAGCGCGTCCGCATCCAGCTCCTGCTCCGAAAGGATCACCGTCTGCCCTTTTGTATGGCTGGAAGCAACCTTTTTCACCTGCGGGAAGGCTTTGCGCACCGCTTCGTTGACATGGCTCTCACACATGCCGCACATCATACCGTCTACGGTCAGTTTTGTTTCGATCATGGAAGTCTCCAGCTTTCTCCGTTAGAATCCGCTAACCATCATCGCAGCAAAACCGCCGTCTGGGGGAAAGTCCCTGACAGCGGTACAGAGCCTTCCTCTCCGGTGCGGTGTTCGTCAGCTCAAAAAAAAAAATTAGTAATTTCTGGTTTTATGATAACACAACCCCTTGCCGATTGCAAGTGATTCCGGCTCAGTATTCCACGCCCTCCCGCGCAGAGATGCCGCGCTGGTAGGGGTGGCGCTGGCACTTCATCTCGGTCAGATAATCGGCGGCATCCCACATCCATTGCGGAGCAGCATGAGCCGTCAGAACGCATTCCTGCCCGGCGGAGCGTTCCAGAACCGCCTTTTTCAGCAGATCCTTGTCCACCATATCCAGCTCCCACGCACTGCCCGCTTCGTCCAGAATCAGAAGGTCTGCGGGCTGTGCCAGTGCCGCACGCAGATTCTCATTCTGCACCGCGCAGGCTTCCGCCTTTTCCTGCTCGGTCATCTGGAACACGAATTTGTTCCCGGCCATGCCGCGGTAGACCTTCGCACCCAGCTGTTCGAGCATCGGGATCTCGCCGCTTTTGCCGCCTTTGAGGAATTGCACGATGACCACTCGTCTGCCGCTGCCCAGCGCACGCAATGCCAGCCCCATCGCCGCAGTCGTTTTCCCCTTGCCGTCACCATAATAAAGATGCAAAAGCCCCTGCCGTTCCATATCCAGCCCTCCGTTGCTTTTGTTTTTATGCTACCACGCCGGGCGAAAAAAGGCAACCAGTTAATCCCCAAAAAGTTCTTGACAGAGTGCACTTCCATCTGATATACTCTCGATAGTTTGTTTTGTCAAACGTACCGTTCCTTCAGGAACGGCCTTTTTATTTTGTCAGAAAGTTAGTCTTTGCTAACAATTTGCGCATTGCGATTTGAAAGGAATCTTATATGAACAATTTCAAGAAAATGCTGTTCGTCGTTGTGGGCTGCATCAGCCTGGCCCTTGGCACCATCGGTGTAGTGCTGCCCATATTGCCCACCGTCCCCTTTTATCTGCTGACCGCCTTCTGCTTTGCCAACAGCTCCCAGCGCCTGCACGACTGGTTCCTTGGCACGACGCTCTACAAAAAATACATCGGCACCTACATGCGCCGCCATGGCATGACCCTGCGCGCAAAGCTCGTGCTGATCGGCACCGTAACGGCGATCATGCTGCCCGGATTTGTGATGATGAAAAACGTTCCGGTCGGGCGCGCCATCATGCTGGTGGTCTGGGTCGGGCACATCATCTACTTTGGCTTCAAGGTGCGTACCATCTCCCAGCAGGAAGCCGACGAAGCAATGTCACAGGCTCTGAGCGAATAAGGACACAAAACAAAACGGCAGATGCGATCACGCGCATCTGCCGCTTTCTGTTATCCTCCAAGGGAACAGACTGCAAATTCCAATCGGACGTGCAAGCGTCCATCTGTAACACCTGCCGTGATCTGCCCGCCCATCTTTTCGGTCAGCTGCTTTGCAATGGCAAGCCCCAGCCCGGTAGAGCCCTGTGCGCTCTCCACCGTATAAAAACGGTGGAACAGCCTCTGCGCATCCAGATCGGTCAGACGATGCGCAGAGTTCTCAAAGATCAACACGCCATCCTCCTGCAATAGAACGGTCAGATCCCCGTCCGAATACTTTGCTGCATTGCCGAGGATATTGTTCAGCACACGGCGCACTGCATTGCGGTCGA
This sequence comes from uncultured Faecalibacterium sp., assembly GCA_964619455.1. Lineage (GTDB taxonomy): Bacteria > Bacillota > Clostridia > Oscillospirales > Ruminococcaceae > Faecalibacterium. The sequence continues at coordinate 1,567 of CAZUDU010000098.1, read as the reverse complement.
GCTTGCAGACCACCGGCGGCTCCGGCATCTTGATCCGCGGCGTGATCCCCCGTTCAGTCAGAACTCCGTAAAAGGCTGCAAGGCTCGTTTCCAGCGCCGTAGTCAGGCTGAGAGGTTCCAGCTTCAGCTCCTCTGATGTAGTGACTGTGACCGAATATCGGAACAGCTCTTCGGTCAGTGCTTTCATCGCATCGGTACGTTCCCGGATGACCGCAAGGCAGCGGCGCATCTGTTCGGGATCGTTGCAGCCCTCCAGAAGATCCAGATATCCGCAGATCGCGGTCAGTGGGGTGCGCAGATCGTGAGAGATGTTGGTCACTGCATCCTTCAGCTCCTGATCGCCCTGCTGGTAGCGGTGACGCTGCTCCCGCAAAAGACGAAGTTGGGTATTGATCTCACTGGCCAGCGCGCACATTGCCTTATCCCGCGTAGAAAGATCGATGAGGGTATTCGTGTCCTGCGCCAGCCGCTCCCGGAAGCCTTCTGTGATCTCCCGTGCGGCCACACGCAAAAACCAGATCTTTGCGCACAGGATAAGAATGACCACCACCAAGGCTCCGACCACGACCAGCAAACACACTTTCATCATCGCTCCTTATTTAATATTTTTGCGTTGAAACGACCAGATGCCGCCATACAGCATCCGGTTGTCTGCCGTCTTCCTTTATTTCAGGTCCCGTTTGAGGAATATCCCACAGCCGACCGCCGTAACGCCCACCAAAAGCAACAGTGACAGCGGCAGCCAGCGGGCAGCACGTTCCAGCTCCATCGCCTGGATCTGCATCAGCTGGCCGGACGGGAGAAGATCGCAGACAAATTCAAACACCTTCCGCGTCATTCCGCTGACGTAGGCAGGGTTTGGGATCATCTCTCCAAACCGGACACCATCCTGCGTGATCGTGATCCCGTCATAGGTCATTTCCGGTTCGCGAAGCTTGTTATAGACCATATTGGTACCGAAAGTAAGCGCCAGCGACAGGATCAGGCAGATGACTGCCCCGGATGCTTTGCTCGGGCAGTTGAGTGCGATCGCAGTGAACAGCGCCGCAAACACAAGCGCATCCAGTGCGGACAACAGAACAAGCTCTGCAAATTGCAGCAGCGGCATCTGGATCTTGCCAAACAAAAAGCGCCCCATCACATAAGTGACGACACCGTGGCTCAGAACGACCAATACAGCGGAAAGCATGGCTGTGAACAGCAGAGAAAGATAAACCACTCCGCGGGAATGCCCCGCAATGAGTTTATTGCGCAGCGTCCCATCCGAGTATTCCGTGCCAAGGATCAGCCCGATGCCTGCTGCCAGGAAAACGCTCAGGAGTTGATAAAAGTTGAAGAAGATATCGTCCAGATACAGCCGCTCTGCACCTGCCTGAAATTCCGGCGAATAGTTCGCAAGGGCGATCCAACCCGCAAAAAACACCGTAGCCGTAAGCTCCAGCCAGAATACATTGTTCCGGAACAGATGAAACAGGTTTGCACGCATCAGTTTACGCATGGGTGCCACCTCCCACCAGAGAGATGTAGTAGCTTTCAAGGCTTTCGTCCCGCTCCTGCATGGAGTAGA
>CAZUDU010000097.1:0-6145 GCA_964619455.1 uncultured Faecalibacterium sp. | reverse complement strand
ATAGAAGCAGCCCGCAGAACGCTGTGGAGGGACGCTCTGGAGACTGCGTACAGCGGATGCTTTTCAGCTTTTCCTGATGATACTAGTTTACGGGTTTGGAATGGGGCTTTCAAGGGTCAAACCGTCCACGGCGATGTGATGCCGCCGGGTGATCCAGCGGAAATCCATCTGCATCTCCACGGCAATCTGCTCCCATTTCTGCCCACGGATGTAACGCCGGGTCAGGATCTCGTAATCAGTAATGTTTTTTACATGATCCAGTGCATGGGTAATCTCGCTCCGGATCTGGGTGCAGCGCTCCACCTGAGCAAGCGCTTCCCGCCGGGCATCCTCGATGCGCTCCACAGCGCGGGGGATGCTTTGCCCGTCACCCTGCCCGCCGGGCATGGAAGACAACACCTGCGTGACCCGCTGGGCGGCGGTGCAAAGCTGCTCGACCTCTTCCAGCTTGAGTTCCTCCATCCGCACAGCGTGGCGGTACCGCCGCAGCCATGCCTTCTTTTCCTCGTAGGTCATGCTCACACCTCCAGCCAGAGGTGCACGGTGTTGGTCAGCTGGCTGCGTTCGCTTTCCACTGCCGGCACTTCCTCCGGCTCAAAGAAGAGCTTCACGATGGTGCCGATCTCATCGTCGTCCAGCTGCCGTTTGCCATACGGACGCACGGACACATGGTCATAGCCATTCAGATGGCGGGACCAGATGACGCTCGCAAAGCGTTTTCCGTTCCGCCACAAATAGCCGGTCTCGCCAATGTGGAACGGGTCGCCGATGGCTTGCAAGCCGGGGGTGGCTTTGATCTCGCTGTCAGGTTTCATCTTGTCCTCCTCACTTTTGTCCAAACAGACAGTGCTTTCGCCGGACATCGCGTTCTTTATCCCGGTAGTCCGCGTGATACACGCCCTGCTGGTGGGTCATCTTGTAGGTGTAGCTGCGCTGGGCATCCAGCTCAGCTTTGTATGCCTTGTACCGCTCGCAGGTGTCGTGGCAGGCCGTGCGGCGGGCAGGGCAGTCTTTACAGGGTGTGAGCATCGGGTCCACTTCCTTCCCACTCCGCCGGGAGCGGGATGCTCTCATCGGTGTAAAAATCATCTTCCGGTGCGGGGGCAGGCTGCCACTCGTGATACTGGGGCTGCCAGCGCATCTCAATGCGCCCGGTCTCGCCCTCACGGTTCTTGCTTACCCGCAGCGGAACTTCAAAATAATCGTTCGGACCGTTGAGCTGCCGTGTGCCGTTGACTTCGTTCTCGATGAACACCACAGCGTCTGCGTCCTGTTCGATGGTGCCGGAGCCGCGCAGATCTCCGAGGGCGGCTTTCTTCACGCCGCCGGAACGGTCAGTGGTGCGGTTGAGCTGCACCAGCTCCACGATGGTGATGCCGGTCTCCAGCGCAAGCGTTTTGAGCTGGCGGGTCACATCGGCAAGGCGCTCGTACTCCTTGCGACCGGGTACGGTATCCGCGATCAGACCGATGTGATCCACAAACACGATGCGGGGCTTGTACTGCTGCACCCGGGCACGGATGGTATCCACCGTCATGTTGGTGCCGTCATCGTAGATCATCCGGGAATGCCGCTTGATGAGCGAAAAGGCGTTGTTCAGGCTTTCCCGCTCCCGATCGGTCAGCTTGCGATCCCGCAGGCGGGAGGAGTTGATCCTGGTCAGCTTGGACATGGTGCGCATCATCAGCTTGCGCCGGTCTTCTTCCATCGTCAGGTAGTAGACCGGGTAACTGGTGCTGAGCTTCAATGCCAGTGCCAGAGCGAGGTCGGTTTTGCCCTGACCGGGGCGACCGGCAAACACGGTGACCATGCTTTGCCCGAACAGCCCATAGCGATCAACTTCCTGCCAGCACAGCCGGGCGTTGGTGTCCGGCTGATCCAGCCAGTGCAGGGCTTCCTCCCACACCTCGGTAAACGCTTTGACATGCGCATTGACCGATTCCTGCCGGAGTGCGTCCTGCTGCTTCAAGGCTTCGGCAAGCTCCCGGCACAGGGTGTCTGCGTCTGCGCCGCTCTGGATCACGCTGGCGGCGGTCTCTTGCAGCAGCCGTTTGCGGTGATCCTCCAGAACCAGCGCTTCGTAGTCCTGCACATGGCTGATGGTCGGCACGGTCTCCGCTGCGCTTACGATCAGAGGGCGGAAGTCTGCGCCCAGCATCTTTTCCAGAATGACGGCATCCACGTTGTGTCCGGTGGTGAGCTGCAAGCGGATCGCACCAAAGAGCTTGCGCAGTGCGCCATCCTCGAACATTTCCGGGGTCAGTCGTTCCACACTGGCTTTGCATGCCGCCGGGTCAAGGATGGCGGCACCGATCACGGCAAGCTGATGCTGCTGTACACTTGTCCACTCCTTCATGTCTTTCCACCTCTCAGCAGTTCTTCCAGCGTCATGTCACTGGTCACGAAGCGGGGCTGGTCCGGTTCAACAGCCCGCCGGGGCTGCTGCGGTGCCCGGTCGATAAAGTCCTTGGCGGCAAATACGCCTGTCCAACTGTTTTCAATGCTCTGATCCAGCATGGCGATCATGTACCCGGTGCGGTTCTGTATGCCTGCTTCCTTGGTCAGGCGCACAAGGCTCTTGCAGATCTTCTTTGCTGCCAGCGCTGTCCACGCTTTCTTTTTATCCTTGGCAGCGAGGATGCGCCGGTGTTCGTCAAACTCTTGCAGGCTTTGCAATAGAACTTGGTTGCCATTTGCAAAATTGATGAATACGTCTGCGGGGGTGTCGGTCTGATCGTCCTTCTCGCACCCGCGCGCGCGGGGTTTAATATTATATTTATTACTAGATTTATTATTGGGTTGCATTTTGCCACCGGTCTGAGTGGTGTTTTGCAACTGGTCTGAGTTGCTTTTTGCTACCGGTTGCATTTTGCCACCGGTAGCATTTTGTTCATGGACGATTGTTGTAAGCTCGTCGGTGTCTGTGATGGCGGAATAGCGGTTGTTCACCACACCGTTGACGGTCTCTTGCCACTTGCGGATCAGCCCTTTCGCTTCCAGCTTTTGCAGGACCCGGATAGCGGTCGTCTTGTCGATGCTCAGCCATGCCATCACATACTGGAAGCTGCCATAGAAGCAGGACTGTCCATCCTGACTGAAGCCCCAGATCAAGGCATACGCCATCAGTTCATTGCCTTTCAGGTGCAGGTCTGTAACCATCCATGATTGGATCGTAAGATAGCTTTTGTCGGTCATTTTACTTCACCTCTCAGAACGGCAGATCATCGGTGTCGTCCAATACACGGAAATCATCGTCATCGGCTGCCGGTGCAGGTTCTGCCTGTGCGTGGGAGACCGCCCCGCCGGGGTTCTGGTTGGACTTGCTTCCGGCAAAGTTGATGTTGTTGGCTATGACCTCGAAGGCGGTGCGCTTGTTCCCGTTTTTGTCCTCGTAGGGGCGGGTCTGGATGCAGCCGTCAATGATGATCAGGCTGCCCTTGCTAAAGTAACGGCAGACGAAATCTGCACGCTGCCGCCATGCTACGATGTCAATGAAGTCTGCCTGACGCTGCTGCCCCGCCGGGGCATAGTTGCGGTCACAGGCGATGCGGAACTTGCAGACGTTCACGCCCGACGGGGTGGTTCTCAGTTCAGGATCAGCGACCAGCCGACCTTCCAGTGCAACGATATTCAGCATTTTTGATAGTCCTTTCCCACTGCGGTCATCCATTGCTCGTGTGCATGGGTGCCATGTGTGTCCTCGTAGTGTGTTTGTGCGGTCTGTTTCAGTTCGGCAGCCAGTGCTGGGTCAAAATGCGCCGAAAAGCCCGGCTCGTTGTGGTGCCGATGGCACAGCCAGACTTTCAGCCCTTCCCGCTCGGCAAAGCTGCGCAGCGGTCCGGTGAGGATATGATGCTCTTCCAGCCCGGAGAGGGTGCTCACGTTGTACCAGCGGCGGCAGACGTAGCACTCCCGCCGGGCTTGCAGGATGCTTTTTGCCATCAGGGTTCCCTCCATTCCTGCCAGTAGGCGGTGATCATCGGATCTTCGGCTCCCATCTCGGCAAGCCGGTCAAAGATGCCGTCGATCAGGCAGCGCATCTCGCTGACGCTGAAGCCAGAGCTGCCCTGTGTGCACTTGACCGTGCAGCGGTTGTTGTCCAGGATCTCCACCACATGCACAAGCCGGTAGCTGCGTCGAAGGATCTCCAGCGCACCCGCCGGGACTTCCAGATAATCCACCCGTGCGCCGTACCGCTCCAGCATTTCCAGATAGCAGTCCTCCGGGGTGATGCCGCCGGTGCGTCCGGCGTTGTAGTGGTCAGCCATAATGGTCAGCAACGCCCACATCATGCGGTTCTGGCTGGTGGTGCGCCCTTTGTGCTCCGGCTCAAAGCTCACGGTCAGGCGCAGGGGCTTGCCTTTGGCGAGGTCATGGATCCGCTGGAAGATCTGTGTTTCCACAAATTCCCCGGCGTTTTCCACCTCCAGCCGCCGGGCAGCCGGGTCATAGACCACCGGCAGCCGCCCGATCAGCTTTCCTGCCATACTGCTTTGCGGCCTTCCCGGTCAATGAGCTGCACCCCGATGATCCGGCCGGTGTCGTCCCGCAGGAGCTTGTCTACATGCAGGATGCTTGCCAGCCGGTAGCCGACAACAGCCGGCTTTTCGCCGGGCTTTTGCGCTCGCTGGATGGGGCAGATCTCGACCTGATCGGCTTTGAAGAGCATCGGCTTCAGGCTCATGATATCGCTGCCCGCACCCCAGAGCGCTGCGGCTGCCAGAAAGCTGCCGTCCTCCTTGAACTTGTCCGGGTTCTTGATGTGCAGCTTTTCTGCCGGGGCAGATGCGTCCTTGACGGCGTAGTTTGCAAAGAGCGGGTGATACACGCCCACGCCGCACCACAGCCGCCCATCGGCGAAGTAGTAGCGGCGTGTCCAGCCATATTCTCCAAAAGTCTCGTCCATGATGCGCACGATCGCCGCCGGGTCCGGCAGCAGACGCAGCCGGGCAGAGTCCTCGGCACATTCGGTACACATCACCAAAACTTCCTCCGGGGCGGTCTGGCGGGGTTTTGTGCAACGGAGAGGGAAGGTGGTTGCTTCCGGGGCGCAAACGGTCTCAGAGCGGCTCTGAGCGGGCTTGCGCGGGGAAGTGCGGGTGGTTTTGCTTGTTGCAGCCATAACAGTACTCCTTTCGTCTGGTTCAAATTACTGGCAGCGGCTTTTGTTTTATCTCCTGCCGCCATTGGAGAGAAAATTCAGGCATCCAGCAGCCGGATGCTTTCGATCGAGTCAAAAACGTAGTGCCTGCCGTTGCCCCGCAAAAACTCCAGATGCTGCAGCAGCATTTCCAGCGCATAGAGTGCGTCTGGCGGGTTTTTGCCTTTGAGGCGATACTCCTTCCAGTGGATCAGCTCGCCATACTGGTGCCTTGCGATGTGCAGCGTGGCGTGGGATGAAAACCGGTTCCCGGTGTGATCCTCGGCAAGATAAACGATCCCAACGTATTGTAAATCTCCGGGATCGGGTGTATAATCAAGCCGGAAGTTTTTGTTGGTCGAAAACTTTTGCTCGCCGATGTTCGCTGCATCGACGGGCTTTTTTATTTTTGTTGGCATTCTAGTCTCCTTTGCGCCCAGAGCGCTTCATTGTACGCCCGCTGGCTGATCGGCTCCACGACCGTGATGTACTTGCGCTTTGGACTGTTGCGCAGGTTCGAGTGGTAGATCATGCTGAAGAACACGCCCTTGCTCGACATCCCCAGCGCTTTGTAACACATCTCTGCCGTGCCGCAGGCAACGATCCGGTCAGTGCGGGCATCGTATACCGTGTACCAGCGGTAAAGTGTTTCGGTTTTCTTCATCTGGCGGTTTCACCTCTGTCTGCTGCGCCATACTCCGTAGCTCAGACCGGCGGCATCTGCACAGGCAGCATCTGCCCGCAGGGCATCGTTGTGGAGAAGCCTTGTGCTTCGCGCCCGGATGCGTGCCGCCGCCCGGTTTTTTGCGCATGCGACCCGAGTGTGATCCTCTTTGCATGCCGTGCACCGCCGAGAGCCTTTCCCGCCACGGAACCTGGATCCGCAGTCGATGCAGGTGTAGCAGTAGAGTTTTTTGGGTTTTGCTTCGCTCATGCGCCCCTCCGATCCTGCCGGTACTCCGGCTCCTCGCGGCGTGCATGGTCACGGGTGATCTTGCCGTAGCG
>CAZUDU010000096.1:0-6163 GCA_964619455.1 uncultured Faecalibacterium sp. | reverse complement strand
TCAAAGACAGCGAATATGATCTGGTGCTGTACACCTGCACCTATGGCGGCAAGACACGCATCGTTGTGTATTGCAGCCGCGTAGCCGCTGAGCGCACCGTGATCGTCCCGGCAGCCTGACTGCGTATCCAAGGGGATCCGATCCCCCGTTCCCCCTTCAGGGAGCGGGGGATTTTTGCGCTGTGTGACGAATGTCTGTCCGGAAGGCTCCTCATACAAACAGAAAAGCTCCCTTTTCAGGGAGCTTTTCGCGCTTCAGGTTTTTGTATGATTCAGCCTGTGACCGGCAGTTCCTCGCCGGTGGAGTTGAACACCCGCAGCTCCTGACCGGTCACACTGGACAGCAGCGCCAGATAGCTGCGCCCGGGGAGGATGTTCAGTGTCTCGCCATCGGCATCGTAGAACGCAAAGGTGCTGTCTACTCCCTGTGTCCAGGTGATCAGCCTCAGCTGCCCGCCGTTGAGCCAGACACCGCCGCCCATCGTCAGATCGTAATCCAGTGACTGCCCATCATCCCGCAGGGAAGAGGAGCTGTACAGGATCAGGATATTGTCGAATTCTGCCGGATCGCCGGTGTTAGCATCCAGCTGCGCAGAGCCATCCGCGCGGGACATTCCATAAGTGCCGTAGGTGGCGCTGTAAGCAAAGCCGGTCGCACTCTCGGACGGGAAGTCGATCCACACCGCTGCCGCGTCCGCAAAGGTCGGTTCAGGCTGTGTGCTCTCTGCCTGTGGCAGAAGGGCGGGCAGCGCGGGGGAGGCAGCATCGGTGCCCGGCGCAGTGTTGGAAGGCTGGCTGACTGGCAGAGTGCTGGTCAGGCTCAGGCTCTCCAGTACGCCGCCCACGGCGCTGCCGCTGGTGCGCCACAGGGGAGCAGCGTTCCATGCATCGTCGCAGGTGAACGCATTGCGCCCGACTTCCAGTGCGTCTACGGCGCGCAGTTTGGTGTAGTCGAGATAGTTTCGGGCATACAGTTCGCTGCCGTTCTGGATGGGCAGGACCTGCTGCCCGGACAGCAGCCTCCAGTACAGATCCTGTCCGGCGCTGACCGGACCGACCGTCGGCATGGCGCGCAGGGCGGGGAAAACGAGGCACAGGCTCGTGGGAGCGTCTGCGCGAGTCTGGGCTTCCAGCACTACCGAAGCGCTTCCGATGCCCCATTGCGCGGCAGTAGAAGGGCTGTTGTCGATGACCACAGCGGCGACCCGCTCTCCGGGGAAATAAAGCGGCTGCCCGGTCAGGGGATCGGCAGGAGCTGTGCTCTCAGCGGGCGGCAGCTCCTGCCCGGCGGCGCAGCTGCTTAGAAGTGCGGCGCAAAGGGCTGCCGCACCAAGGAATCTGAAGATGCGTTTTGTCATAGCGTTCCTCGCTTAGCGATAGCTGAAATTACTCTGTTCGTCATCGTCCACGACGGCAAGATAGGTCTTGCCCCGGTTGAGCACAAGCTCGGTGCCATCCAGTGCGCAGACTCGCAGCGGATGCTCGGGAGATGCTTTTTCCCACACGGCAGGCTGTACCTTGCCACGGGTAAAAAGATACGCTTCGCCGCCCTCGATGTACTGCACCTGCTGCACATCGCCGGAGTCGCCGGGGTAAGCTGCGATGTTGGCAAAGCAGATCAGCAGGTTGTCAAAGCTCAGCTGCTGGCTGTTCAACTCATCAACGGTCTTCTCGAACCCGCCGGTGATGAGGCTGTACTGCTGCATCCGGTAGCAGCGGGTCGCGTGATCGTAGGAAAAGCGGCTCTGGTAGTTTGCTGAATGTACCACGAGCACCTCTTTGGCGCTCTTTGCCCCCGGCAAGGCGGCTTCGGCACCGGTGCGGTAATCCGCAAAACGGAAGCAGGTGTCCTCACAGGGGGATTCCAGCCCGATGCCGGCATTGTCACAGGCGGTGCGGATCTCCTTGCCGGAGGTGAATTCGGTGTGCTCGTAGGCGACCACGCCGCCGCGGTCATCGCGGTGGGCAACATGCGGGTGCACCGGGGTGTCAAAGTAGTTTTTGCCGCCGATATTCAGTCCGGAGTAGTCGTACACGTTGACAAACTTGGCACAGGGCGCACTTTCTCCATCGTGATAATAGAGTGCCTGCCACGGCATCAGCAGCTGTAAGAACTGATCCCGCCCGGAGCGCAGGGGACCCACCTCCGGGATGCTGTCCACATCGTGATAAATGGCGCAAAAGCGGGTGATGTTGCCTTCGACCTTGCTTTCGATGAGCAGATCGGCGGCAGAAAGACCCCGCTGCGGGCGGGCGTTCTGCCGTGCGGAGTTGCAGATATTGTTGATCATCACGCCCACCAGCCGCCCGTTGCTGCGGCGGGCTTCGCCGGTCAGAGGATCGGCATCGTAGGGCGGCAGAGCATTGGCTGGTGCGGAAGCATCCGAAGCGGTGCCGAAGGATGCGGCACCGGACGCGTCTGCGCCAAGCAGTTTCCGGAACCAGTCGGCAAAGCCGCTGCCCAGACCGGCATGCCCGACCCCGGCACAGCCGGACAGCGCCAGCGCTGCTGCGCATGCGCTGGAAAGATGCAGAATAAAACGGCGGTTGACTTTCATAAAAGACCTCCTGCCCCGGCGGATCGGCACAGCGGTGGCGCACCGAAGGGTCGGTTTTGATCTTGTTTCGATTTTATTTGATTGTAACGATTCCGTCCCATTTTGTAAAGGGAAAGTTACGTGAAACAGTGCGTCAAAGTTTTTGTGGCTTTTTGCAGCGCCGGGCTTGCTTTTTTGCGCGAGTTGTGGTAAAATTATTCGGCGGTATTGTTTTTGCCGCTCAATATGCGCTCGTAGCTCAGCCGGTAGAGCATCTGACTTTTAATCAGAGGGCCTGGGATTCGAGTTCCCACGAGCGCACCAGAAAACGCCATGAAATCTTACGATTTCATGGCGTTTTTGTTTGCTTTCAGCGGTGCCACTCGCGCAGAGCGTCCCGGACGATGCCTTCTTTGCCGCGGGGGATGGGGATACGCGCTCCGCTGCGCATCCGAAGCTCGCCGGTACTGAGCAGCTCGGCGGCGGCGAGATTGATCACATAGGAACGGTGGGGCTGCAAAAAGCGTCCGTCCTCCAGAAGAGGCTTTGCTACGGCAGAGAATGGCACTCGCAGCGAAAGGGAGGGTACATCGGTGCCGTTGGTCAGGTGGAAATGCACGACATGATGGGTGCACTCCAGATATTCGATCTCGCGGTAGGTGAGGATGCGCACGCCTGCGGCGGTGTTCACGGTCAGAGCGGGACCGTATTCCGGCTCAGCGGCGCGCTCCAGAAGTGCAGAAAGCTCCTGCTGATGCACCGGCAGCAGCAGATATTGCATGGCATCCACCCGGTAGGCGCTGTAGGCGTGCGCGGTGCTGCGCGCGATAAAGGCGAGCGGGGCGCGGCGACCCCGGCGGCGCAGCTCCCCGGCAGCGGCAAGCCCTTCCGGTGCGGCAACGGCGGCAAGCTCGATGAGATACAGCTCAAACCGTTCCCCGGCGGTGTCGCAGCCGAGCAGTGCATCCGCAGAAGAAAACTGCTGGATGATACAACTGTCCTCCCGGCGGGCAAAATATTCAAGACACTGGCGTTCCAGCCCGCTGCGCAGCGAAGCGTCCGGGCTGCAGACCGCGATGTGAAAAACCATATAGACCTCCATTGCCCATGCCGCTCTTGCTTTTTTGCGGCAGTGGGAGTATGATAATCCCAAAGGAAAAAAGTTCAGGAATTTGAAGGAATAAGGAGATGCCGATATGAGCAACCCGATCGTGAGTATCATCCTGCCGGTATATAATGCGCAGAACCACATTGCACGCTGTCTGGAGAGCATCTGCGCCCAGACATGGCAGCAGCTGGAGATCATCGTGCTGAACGATGGCTCCAAGGATCAGAGCCTGCCGGTCTGCGATGCGTTCCGTGCAAAGGACCCCCGCATCCTGCTGGTGGACAAAGAGAACTCCGGCGTGTCCGATACCCGCAATCTGGGGCTGAAGCTGGCAAACGGAACGTACGTCCAGTTCGTGGACAGCGATGACTATCTTGACCCGGATTTTACCGAGCGGCTGGTGACGGCGGCACAAGCGCACGCGGCTGATCTGGTGATCGCGCCCTACAAAATGGTCATCCCCGCCGGGGCATCCAAGCCGGAGCAGGTACTGGATAAGATCCAGGACGAGCTGGGCGTGATGACCGTGGCGCGCCCGCCCGAAGTGCGGGAATACGGGTTCCTGCCTGCCGGTGTGTACGACAAAGACACCTTTGCGCGCCGTCTGATGGACAAGCCCGCCTCCTATTTTTACGGGGTGCTGTGGAACAAGCTCTACCGCCGGGAGCTTCTGACCGAGCACGAGATCGACTTTACCAGCGAGGTGAAGTGGGCAGAGGATTTTGTGTTCAACCTGCAGTATATCCGGTATGCCGAGGTCTTTGTCTCGCTGGAAAAGCCGGGCTATTACTATGTGCAGAACCCGCAAAGCATCTGCCATACCCAGATCAACCCCGCATCGCTCGTGCAGAACAAGCTCCAGAGCTTTGGCTATTATAAGGAGCTTTATACCCGCCTTGGGATGTACGAGGAGGTGCGCCCGCAGCTGTATAAGTTCCTTGTGGATATTGCGGAGAGCACCTACCCCTATGGCCCGTTCAAGGAGATCATCGAGGAAGCGAAAGCCTACTGGAAGGAAAAGCGCGAGAACCGGGACGAAAAATAACCGGAATGGAAATCAAAAGCCGCAGGAGCCGACAAAAGCTCCTGCGGCTTCTTGTTTTTGCGGGAGTAAAGAGGAACAAGCTGCTGTGCACAGCGAAGCCGAGAGGACGAGGGTGCTTTCCGGAGAGAACTCCCTCAGCCGCCTGACGGCGACAGCTCCCTCAAGGAGGGAGGTGGCAAAACCGTCAGGTTTTGACGGAAGGAGTTTCGAGGGAGAGCGCGGAAAAGTCAGCGGTGTTGGAATAGAGCTGCTCGTTACTTTCCAATGGCTGCGCACTTCTTGGCCAGCCAGTCACGCTCGTCCTCGGTCAGGCGGGGAGCCAGCTTTGCAAAGACCTCGCGGTGGTAGGCGTTCAGCCAGTCCAGCTGCTCCTGATTCAGCACGCCGGGCACCAGCGGGCTGGTGTCGATGGGTACAAAGGTCACAGGGCGGAATGCAAGGAAGGTTCCGTACTGGTTATCTGCCTTGTGGTAGCATTCCAGCTCGTTCTCGATGCGGATGCCGACCAAATCGGTCTCGTACACGCCTGGCTCATCGGTGACGATCATGCCCGGCTGGAACACGGTGGTGTTGCGGCCGTTCAGCGCATGGGGGCCTTCGTGGACATTGCCCACAAAGCTGACGCTGTGACCGGTGCCGCAGCGGTAGTTGATCAGGTGCTGCCACAGCGGCTGGCGTGCGATGGTGTCCAGCATGTGGCCGTCGCAGTAATCCAGCCAGACGGCCTTTGCGATGTCGATATGGCTCTGGAGCGTCCAGGTGTAGAACAGGCGCTCGTCCTCGGTCAGCTCGCCCAGCGGGTAGGTGCGGGTGATGTCGGTGGTGCCGTCCATATAGGTCGCGCCGCTGTCCACGAGCAAAAAGCCCTTGCGCTCGAGCTTGGCGTGGTCCTCCGGGGTGGCATGGTAGTGCATCATGGCGGCGTTTGCGCCGTAGGCGGCAATGGTGCCAAAGCTCTCCACAAGGAACTTGTCCTGAGCGCTGCGGTACTTGTGCAGGATCTCGTCCACGGTCAGCTCGGTCAGCTCCTCCCCGGCGGCAAGGCGCTGCTCCAGCTCGATCTGGAACCGCACCATCGCAACACCATCGCGGATGTGAGCTTCCTTCAGGTGTGCCAGCTCGGTCTCGTTCTTCACGCCCTTGAGCGGCAGCAGGGGGTCGGCGGCGTTCTTCACGGTGAGGGCGGGGTTCTGCTCCAGCACCTGATACACCGCATAGTTGACCGTGGCACTCTCTGCCAGAACGGTCTGCGGCTCGGTCTCGGCGGCGAGGAAATTCAGAACGTCATCATATTCTGCCAGCGTCACGCCGTTTGCCTCCAGCTCTGCCTTTGCTTCGTCAGTCACGCGGGAGGTGTTGATGAACAGCACCGCACGATCCGGGGTGACGTAGCAATACGCCACAGCATAGGGGGTGCATTCGATGTCCATTGCGCGCAGGTTCAGCAGCCATGCAAGGTTATCCAGTCTGCCCA
>CAZUDU010000095.1:2637-6283 GCA_964619455.1 uncultured Faecalibacterium sp. | reverse complement strand
CTGCCGATGGCGGTGGAGTGCAAGTTCGTCAGCTATGACCCGGAGAGCTGCCGCATGGTGGGCGAGATCGTGAACGTCTGCGCAGACGAGAGCGTTCTGACCGATGGCAGGATCGACCCCGCAAAGCTGCACCCCATCACCTATGACGGAATGAACCATGCCTATTATGCGCTGGGGGAAAAGGTCGGCGATGCCTTTGCAGCAGGCGCAGTACTGAAAAAATAAGAGACATAAAGAAAGGGAGCTGTTGCACGGATGATGTGCGGCAGCTCCCTTTTTGATTTTAGGTGTCTGAATCCTTTCAGTTAAAGCTTTGCGGCTTTGCCAGCTCTCCTGAGAGGGCCCTTTCCGATCTCTCAGCGGCTGAACAGGCGGTTCAGCAGCATTACGGCGAGCACGATCACGCCGATGACAAGGATCACGCCCACCATGCCGATCACCATGATCGGGAGAGTGAGTGTCCAGGAAGTAAGATCAAACATTGCAAAAGCCCTCCTTTTATGCGCCCATCAGGGTGAGGATCAGACCGCCCGCGATGACCGATGCGATCTGACCGGAAACGTTGACGCTGATGGAGTACATCAGCAGGAAATTCTGGTTATCCTCCTCCAGACCCATCTTGTTGACGACACGCCCGCTCATGGGGAAGGCGGAGATACCGGCCGCACCGATCATCGGGTTGATCTTTTTGTCGGCGGGCAGAAACAGGTTGAGCAGCTTTGCAAACAGCACGCCGCCTGCGGTATCGAACACGAAAGCAAACAGACCCAGCGCAAGGATGAGCAGGGTGTCCGGGCGCACGAACTGGTCGGCGGTCATCTGCCCTGCCACGGTCAGACCCAGCACGATGGTGATGAGGTTTGCCAGCACGTTCTGTGCGGTCTCGCTCAGGGTGTTCAGCACGCCGCACTCACGCAGCAGGTTGCCGAACATCAAAAAGCCGACCAGTGCAACGCTGGCAGGTGCGACCAGACCGGAGATGATGGTCACAACGATGGGGAACAGGATCTTGGTGAGCTGGCTGACCGAGCCTTTCTGGTAGCTCATGCGGATGCGGCGCTCCTTCTGGGTGGTCAGCAGACGGATGACCGGCGGCTGCACGATGGGCACCAGCGCCATGTAGCTGTAAGCAGCGACCATGATCGCGCCCAGATACTGGGAGCCGAGGGTGTTGGCAACAAAGATCGCGGTGGGGCCGTCTGCCGCACCGATGACCGCGATGGAAGCTGCGTCCCGCAGGTCAAAGAAGAAGCCTGCAAGGAACAGGGTGAAGAAGATGCCGAACTGCGCAGCGGCACCAAAGAGCATCAGCCACGGTTTCTCCAGCAGAGGGCCGAAGTCGATCATTGCGCCGATGCCGATGAACAGCAGCAGGGGGAACAGCTCGTTGCTCATGCCCGCATCGAACAGCGCGGAGATGGGACCGATCGTGTCGCCCTGCGTGATCGCGCCGGACAGGGGCAGGTTGACCAGAATGGCGCCAAAGCCCATCGGCAAAAGCAGGCTCGGCTCCATTTTTTTGGCGATCGCCAGATAGATCAGCAGAGCGCCGATGCCCCACATGACCACCATCTGCCAGGTCAGGTTGCCAAAGTTGGCAAACAGGCTGGCGAATGCTTGCAGAAAATTCATACAGATCCAAAGCTCCTTTCAACTGTGCGGAGAAGGGCAAAAAAAGAGACTTCTACCACAGCAAACACTGTGATAAAAGTCTCAAGCGAACACATGACATCGGGCTTTTCGCCGTGATGACGCTGCCATGCAGCACCCTGCATGCCTTATGCACGGATGCCCTTTACTCCCCTTTATCTGACCTTATTAAATCAAAGCGGACAGGGCAATGTCAAGCGCTGCAAATATTCTTAGCCGCATTTTAAGCGGATGGTGAGCAGGATCAGAACAGACCGGTGATCTTGCCGTCGGAATCCACGTCAATGCTGACTGCGGCGGGCTTTTTGGGCAGACCGGGCATGGTCATGATGCTGCCGCAGATGACCACCACAAAACCGGCACCGGCTGCCAGACGCACCTCGCGCACCTCCATCGTAAAGCCGGTGGGGGCTGCCAGCAGCTTTGCGTTATCGCTGAAGCTGTACTGGGTCTTGGCGATGCAGACCGGCAGGTTGCCGTAGCCCATGCTCTCCAGCTCGGCAATGGTCTTGCTGGCGGCGGCGCTGAAATTGACCCCGTCGGCACGGTAGATCTTTTTGGCGATGGCGGTCACCTTGTCCTTGAGGGGCATCTCCAGCGGGTAGGTGTACTGGATGGGGCGGTCCTCCAGCACCTCCAGCACCTTTTCGGCCAGAGCCTTGCCGCCCTCGCCGCCCTTAGCGAAGACCTCACTCAGCACGCAGGGCACGCCCTGCTCAGCGCATACCTGCTCCACATAAGCCTGCTCCTCGGCGGTATCGGTGGGGAAGGCGTTGATGGCAACGACCACCGGCAGACCGAAGCCGTCCTTCAGGTTCTCGATGTGGCGCACGAGGTTGGCGGCACCCGCCTTGACAGCCTCCAGGTTGGGGGTGTTCAGGTCAGCCTTTGCTACACCGCCGTGGCTCTTGAGGGCACGCACAGTCGCCACCAGGACGCAGGCGCTGGGGGCGATGCCGGCATAGCGGCACTTGATGTCAAGGAACTTTTCTGCGCCGAGGTCTGCGCCAAAGCCGGCTTCGGTGATGACGTAATCTGCCAGCGACAGGCTGAGCTTGGTGGCAAGCACACTGTTGCAGCCGTGTGCGATGTTGGCAAAGGGACCGCCGTGGATGATGGCAGGGTTGTTCTCCAGCGTCTGGACGAGGTTCGGATCCAGTGCGTCCTTCAGCAGTGCGGTCATGGCACCTGCTGCACCGATCTCGCCAGCGGTGACCGGCTTGCCGTCGTAGGTGTAGGCGCAGACGATCTTGGACAGGCGCTCTTTCAGGTCGGAGATGCTGGTGGCAAGGCAGAAGATCGCCATGACCTCGCTGGCGACCGTGATATCAAAGCCGTCCTCGCGGGGGGTGCCGTTGACCTTGCCGCCCAGGCCGTCCACGATGAAGCGGAGCTGACGGTCGTTCATGTCCATGCAGCGCTTCCAGGTGATGCGGCGGGGGTCGATGTTGAGCTGGTTGCCCTGCTGGATGTGGTTATCGATCATGGCGGCAAGGAGGTTGTTGGCAGTGCCGATGGCGTGCAGATCGCCGGTGAAATGCAGGTTGATGTCCTCCATCGGGACGACCTGTGCATAGCCGCCGCCGGCCGCGCCGCCCTTGACGCCGAATACCGGCCCCAGCGAAGGCTCACGCAGGCAGAGCATGGTCTTTTTGCCCAGAGCATTCATGGCATCGGCCAGACCAACGCTGGTGGTGGTCTTGCCCTCGCCCGCAGGGGTGGGGCTGATAGCGGTGACGAGGATCATCTTGCCCTGCTTCTGGGCAGAATGGATGAGCCTGTGGTCGATCTTTGCTTTATAGCGTCCGTAGGGGATCACGCTCTCCTCGCTGAGCCCGAGCGCAGCGGCAACCTCAGTGATCGGTTTCATCTTAGCGCTCTGTGCGATCTCGATATCCGTTTTCATAAATACACCCTCCATAACAAAAAACTGGGCAGCGCTGCGCAGCAAGTGCGCAAGGCTGCCCAGACGGTCGGCATTGACAACGCCGCATTT
>CAZUDU010000095.1:1430-2537 GCA_964619455.1 uncultured Faecalibacterium sp. | reverse complement strand
GAAAAAATTTTGCGTTGCAGGGGCGATTGTGGTATACTTATTCTGGTTTACTATGACAACAGAAAGCAGGAATCATTTTATGCTGCAAAATCCGGACTTACATTATCTGGACAACGCCGCGACAACGATGGTCGCACCGGACGTGGCGGATGTTATCGACAAGGCGATGCGGGAGCACTGGGCAAACCCGTCCAGCCTGTATACCCCCGGCGCACGCAGTGAGGAGGCGCTCAACGCGGCCCGCGCTGCGGTGGCGCGCACGCTGGGCTGCAAGCCGCGGGAGCTGTATTTCACCTCCTGCGGATCCGAGAGCAACAATCTGGCGCTGCTGGGCGCGGCACATACCCGGACCTTCGGCAAGGGGATCGTGGTGTCCGGCTTTGAGCACCCCAGTGTGCAAAAGCCGCTGGAACAACTGGCAAAGCAGGGGTACGAGGTCACGGTCGTCAAGCCCCGTGCGGACGGCACGCTGGACATCAACGCCATGCTGGAGCATGTGGGCAAGAACACCATTCTGGTCGCCTGCATGATGGTCAATAACGAGATCGGCACCCGCAACGATGTGGAGCGGCTGGCGGCAGAGGTCAAGCGCCGCAACAGCCGCACCATCGTCCATGTGGACGCGGTGCAGGCGTGGATGCGCATCCCCATCAAGCTGGCGAATATCGACACGCTGGCGGTCAGCGGGCACAAGATCCACGCCCCCAAGGGCATTGGTGCGCTCTACCTCAGCGACAGCCTTGTGCAGGCGTTCCAGCCGCCCTACCTCGGCGGCGAGCAGGAGCGCGGGCTGCGCCCCGGCACCGAGAACCTGCCCTATGCGCTGGGTCTGGCGGCGGCTGCCACCCGCCTTGCCAAGACCATGAAGAGCCGCGATACGGCGATGCGTGCGCTGAACCAGCGCCTGCGCGAGGGGCTGGCAGCCTTCCCGGAGGTGGTCATCAACTCCCCGGCGGACGCGGTGCCCGAAGTGCTGAACTTCAGCGAGATGTGCATCAAGAGCGAGACCATGCTGGCATTTCTGGCGGAAAAGCAGATCTATGTTTCCTCCGCCAGTGCCTGCGGGCGCGGTCAGCCCAGCCATACGCTGGCGGCGATGGGGCGTGA
>CAZUDU010000095.1:0-1330 GCA_964619455.1 uncultured Faecalibacterium sp. | reverse complement strand
AAAACAGGAGTACAACATTTATGCATGAGATCATTATGGGCTATCAGGGCGAAATGTCCCTGAAAGGCCTGAACCGCAACCAGTTTGAAGCTGCTATGATGAAGATCCTGCGCTACCGCCTCAAGACGGTGGGCAAGTTCAAGGTCTATTGCACCCAGTCTACCTTCTACATGGAGCCGCAGGAAGAAGACATTGATATGGACCTCGCGTTCGAGCGGGTCAGCAAGGTGTTTGGTCTGGCGGCGCTGAGCCGTGCAGTCGTCTGCGAAAAGGACTTTGACACCATCTGCCAGACGGCAGAGGACTATCTGGGCGAGAGCCTGCGCGGTATCCGAACCTTCAAGGTGGAGGCGCGCCGTTCGGACAAGACCTTCCCCATGAAGAGCCCGGAGCTGATGCGGGAGCTGGGCGCATACCTGCTGGGCAAGCACAACTACCTCAAGGTGGATGTGCGCAACCCGGAGTTCAAGGTCATCGTGGAGATCCGCGATTTTGGTGCCTATATCCACGGACCCAAGGTGCCTGGTGAGGGCGGTCTGCCGGTGGGTACCAGCGGCCGTGCACTGAATATGCTGTCCGGCGGCATCGACAGCCCGGTGGCAGCTTACCGCATGGCAAAGCGCGGTCTGGCGCTGGATCATATCCATTTTGCGTCCCCTCCGTATACTTCGGAGCGTGCAAAACTTAAAGTTAAGGCATTGGCACAGCTTGTCAGCGTGTACACCGGCAGCGCAAACCTCTTTGTGGTGCCCTATACCACCCCGCAGGAGTACATCCGCGACAATGCTCCCGATGTGCTGTTCACCGTTCTGATGCGCCGCAGCATGATGCGCATTGCCAACGTTATCGCCAAGAAGCAGGGCTGCGAAGCGCTCATCACCGGCGAGAGTCTGGCACAGGTGGCGAGCCAGACGGTCAAGGCGCTGCAGTGCACCGACGCTGCGCAGGATCTGCCCATCCTGCGCCCGCTGATCGGCATGGACAAGACTGAGATCATCGAGACCTCCCGCCACATCAATACCTTTGAGACCAGCATCCTGCCGTATGAGGACTGCTGCACCATCTTCACCCCGCCGCACCCGAAGATCCGCCCTGAGCTGGAAGAGATCCTTGCAGCAGAAGCAGCGATGCCCGGGCTGGCAGAGCTGGAAGCACAGGCGGCAGAGCAGGCGGAGCGTATCCGTATCCGCATCACCGACGAGGTCGAATTTGTGGGGTAAGCGGCTATGACAGCGGAACTCATCAGTGTGGGCACCGAGCTGCTGCTCGGCAACATTTTGAACACCAACGCCCAGTATCTCAGCCGGGAGCTGGCAGCGCTGGGCATCAC
>CAZUDU010000094.1:0-6507 GCA_964619455.1 uncultured Faecalibacterium sp. | reverse complement strand
CTGACCGAGCTGGCTGCCAAGTGCACCGCCAAGCGCATGGTGCCGGACTACATCTCTGAGAAGATGATGCTGGAGATGAAGGTGGACAAGAACGGTGAGGGGCACTGCTACACCTGCATGGGCTGCCGCAGCTTCCTGACCCCGTATGTCGACCCCGAGACCGGCAAGCCCAAGTATTACGGCCGCTTCAATCAGGGCGTGGTCACCATCAATCTGGTGGACGTTGCTCTCAGCTCCGGCGGCAACTTTGAAAAGTTCTGGAAGATCTTTGACGAGCGCCTCACCCTGTGCCACAAGGCATTGCAGGCACGCCACAAGCGTCTGCTGGGCACCCCCAGCGATGCCGCACCCATCCTGTGGCAGTACGGCGCGCTGGCACGCCTGAAGAAGGGCGAAAAGATCGACAAGCTCCTGTTCGGCGGCTACTCCACCATCAGTCTGGGCTATGCAGGTCTGTATGAGTGTGTCAAGTATATGACCGGCAAGAGCCACACCGATGCCGGCGCCAAGCCCTTTGCGCTGAGCGTGATGCAGCACATGAACGACAAGTGCAACGAGTGGAAGAAAGCCGAGAACATGGATTACTCCCTCTACGGCACCCCGCTGGAATCCACCACTTACAAGTTCGCCAAGTGCCTGCAGAAGCGCTTCGGCCTCGTGCCCGGCATCACCGACAAGAACTATATCACCAACAGCTACCATGTCCATGTGTCCGAGCCGATCGACGCGTTCACCAAGCTGAAGTTCGAGAGCGACTTCCAGAAGCTCTCGCCGGGCGGTGCCATCAGCTATGTGGAGGTGCCCAACATGCAGGACAACCTCGAAGCGGTCATGAGCGTGCTGCAGTTCATCTACGAGAACATCATGTACGCAGAGCTGAACACCAAATCCGACTATTGCCAGTGCTGCGGCTACGACGGCGAGATCAAGATCGCCGAGGATGACGGCAAGCTGGTTTGGGAGTGCCCCAAGTGCGGCAACCGCGATCAGAACAAGCTGAATGTTGCCCGCCGCACCTGCGGCTATATCGGCACCCAGTTCTGGAATCAGGGGCGCACCCAGGAGATCAAGGACCGCGTTCTGCATCTGTGATCCCTTTTTCATGACCCTTTCAGGCGCTGTGCGCCAGCTCCCCCGTTGGGGGAGCTTTTTATATGACAGGAGTTTGCGCTATGAACTACGCTACCATTAAGTACTATGATATCGCCAACGGTCCCGGTGTGCGCACCAGCATCTTTGTTTCCGGCTGCCGCCACCACTGCCCCGGCTGCTTCAATGAGGTCGCGTGGAGCTTTGATTACGGCCAGCCTTTCGACGATGCTGTACAGGCGCAGGTTCTGGAGTCCTGCGAGCCGGGCTATATCACCGGGCTTTCTCTGCTGGGCGGCGAGCCGATGGAGCCGGAAAATCAGCGCGCCCTGCTGCCCTTTGTGCGCACCTTCAAGGCACAGCACCCCGCCAAGACCATCTGGTGCTACTCCGGCTACACATTGGAGCAGCTCACCGGAGCAGTACCCTGCCCCGCCCGGTGCGAGGTGACCGACGAGCTGCTCTCTCTGCTGGATGTGCTCGTGGACGGGCGCTTTGTGCAGGAGCAGTACGACATCTCCCTGCGGTTCCGCGGCAGCGCCAACCAGCGCCTGCTGGATCTGCCCAGATCCCTTGCCGCCGGGGCAGCCGTATGGTGGGAAGATGAAGCGGTCTTTTCCACCCATACGATGGACTGAATAAAGAAAGCGTCCTGTTTTCCACACACATCCCGACGGATGGTGGAAAACAGGATGCTTTCTTTTTTGCCATTTTGTTATTCCCGGCTGTTGACCGCATCCTCCACGACCCGGAGGAAGGCGTTGCCGTACCGTGCCGCCTTTTTCTCGCCGACACCGCTGATGTTCAGCAGCTCATCGATGCTCAACGGCTTTTTGACAGCGATCTCCCGCAGGGTCGCATCGTTGAACACCATGAATGCGGGGATGTTCTGTTTGCCCGCCAGCCGTTTGCGGACACCATACAGTGCATTGAGCAGCTTTTCGTCAAACTCGGTGAGGTCTGTTTTGGGTTTGGTGCGCTGTGCCGCGCCGGACAGGCGGCGGGCGCTGCTTGCCGCGCGGCGGCGGGATTCCAGCAGCTGAAGCTGGGCCTCCTGCTCAGCATTCAGGCAACAGGAGCAGTTGCCGCACTTGGCAGGCGCGGCTTCACCAAAATACTCCATCATGAAGCCCCGCAGACACTTGGGGGTGGTGGAATAAAAGGTCATGTACTTGAGCCGTTCCTGTGCCTTGCGGGCAGCTTCCGCCTTGACATCCGGCGGCAGACCGTTGTCCGCCTCCTTTTCCTTATCAATAAAGAACTGGATGGTGCGCACATCGGTGCCGGAATACAGCAGGGTGCACCGGCTGGGTGCACCGTCCCGCCCGGCTCTGCCCGCTTCCTGATAGTAGCTTTCCAGGTCCTTCGGCATATTATAATGGATGACGAAGCGCACGTTGGGCTTGTCGATGCCCATGCCGAAGGCATTGGTCGCCACCATGATCTGCACCCGGTCGTAGAGGAAGTCGTCCTGATTCTGCCGCCGGGTATCCGGGTCGAGCTTGGCATGGTAGGCCGCCGCACGGATGCTGCGGCTCTGCAGCAGGCGGGTGGTCTCATCCACCTGTTTGGTGGTGCTGCAATAGACGATGCCGGTGTTCTCCCCCTCCTGCAAGACCAGATCCAGAAGCTCCTTCGGCTTTTCACTGGGCAGGCAGCGGCGGGTCTCGAACCAGAGGTTCGGGCGGTCGAAGCTGGTGATGACCTCATACGGATCGCGCAGTGCCAGATGGGTGCGGATGTCCTCCCGCACATGGGCGGTCGCCGTTGCGGTAAAAGCGCCCACCACCGGGCGGCTGGGCAGGCTGTCCACAAATTCCTTGATGCGCAGATAGCTGGGGCGGAAGTCCTGCCCCCACTGACTGATGCAGTGGGCCTCGTCCACCGTGACCATGCTGATGGGCTGTTCCTGCGCGAACCTCTGGAAGCCCGGCATCTCCAGCCGTTCCGGTGCAACATAGATGATCTTATACCAGCCCTCGCGGGCACGGCGCAGCATCAGCGCTTTCTGGTTATCGGTCAGGCTGTTGTTCAAAAAAGCCGCCGCCACGCCCGCCTGCACCAGTGCGCCGACCTGATCCTTCATCAGGCTGACCAGCGGCGAGACCACGATGGTGATGCCCGGCAGCAGCAGTGCCGGCACCTGATAACAGATGGACTTGCCCGCACCGGTGGGCATCACCGCCAGAACGTCCTGCCCTGCCAGCAGCCGCTGCACGATCTGCTCCTGCCCGGGGCGGAAGCTGTCGTAGCCAAAAACTTTTTTCAAGACCGTATGCAGGTTTTCCATGAGTTCCTCCGTATTGAGTGATAGCGATGCTTTTTTCTGTGCATCCCTTCTCCAAACCTTATCAGTATACCACAAAACCCTCCGCTTCGCTCTCCTGAAAGCACACTTTTTGCCGAAAAGTACAAAAAATCGTTTGTATTTTTAGCTAGGGATAGCTTTTCAGGGGCGAAAATGCTATAATAGGAGCACATAATTCCATCCCGGCAAAAAATCTTTGTGCCGGACAAGTATGATTAAAGGAGTTTTCCGTTATGCAAAAACTGATCACCTTTGCCGTGCCCTGCTATAACTCTGCGGCTTACATGCACCACTGCATCGAAACGCTGCTCTCCGCAGGCGAGCGCGCCGAGATCATTCTGGTCGATGATGGCTCTGTCAAGGACGACACCCCCGCCATCTGCGACGAGTACGCTGCCAAGTACCCCACCATCGTCAAAGCGATCCATCAGGAGAACGGCGGCCACGGTGAGGGCGTCAATCAGGGCATCCGCAACGCCACCGGCCTGTACTACAAGGTCGTGGACAGCGATGACTGGCTGGATACCGACTGCCTGAAGAAGGTGCTCGACAAGCTGGAAACTCTGGTCGCACACAACACCGCGCCTGACCTGATGATCTGCAACTATGTGTACGAACATGTGGAGGACAACACCAGCCACACCGTACGCTACACCAACGCTTTCCCCCAGAACCGTCTGTTCACCTGGATGCACATGGGTCACCTGCGCCCGGACCAGAACCTGCTGATGCACTCGGTCATCTACCGCACCGCGGTCGTGCGCGAGAGCGGCATGGTGCTGCCCAAGCATACCTTCTATGTGGACAACATCTTTGTCTACCAGCCCCTGCCCTATGTCAAGAGCATGTACTACATGGATCTGGATCTGTACCGCTACTTCATTGGCCGTTCCGACCAGAGCGTGAACGAGAGCGTCATGGTCAAGCGCGTGGATCAGCAGGTGCGTGTCAACAAGCACATGATCGACTGTCAGGATCTGGAGGCCATCAAGGGCAATAAGCGCCTGTACTCCTATATGGTGCACTACCTGTCCACCATTACCACGGTGAGCAACATCTTCCTGCTGCTGGACGGCAGCCCCGAGGCAATGGAAAAGAAGGCTGAGCTGTGGCAGTACCTCAAGGAGCACACCAGCCCCGCTGTTTACCGCAAGGTCAAGTACAGCGTTGCCGGTCTGTCCAACATGAAGTTCCCCGGCTCTTCCAAGGCGATCCTGAGCATTTATCGTCTGGCTCAGAAGATCGGCAAGTTCAACTGATCCCATTCTATCGTTCCCTTCAGCAGGCTCCTCCGCTGTCCTTTGGACAGACCGGGAGGAGCCTGCTGTTCTTTTTGGTCCTTTTGACGGTTTTGGGATTTGTTTTTTGTCATTTTGGTCAGAAAAGCCGTTGATTTTTGCATCCAAGGGGAGTATACTAACCTGCGGTAAAATTTATTTGCCCGCGCTGCGTCTGGTTTTTCGCAGCCTTGGTATTTTGTTATTTCAAATAAAGGAGGTATCGGAGGCAGTGTACCGTATCTACAGCACACCGCCCCCAAGATCACTATGGAACAAATGTTGATCTGTCTGTCCCTTGCCCTGATCGCGGGACTGCTCATGTCCCGCCTGGCAAAAGCCGTCCATCTGCCCGCCGTCACCTCGTATCTGATCGCCGGTCTTCTGCTTGGCCCCTTCTTCCTTGGCAAGCTCGGTCTGGGCCAGTTCGGCATCGGCTTCGCTACGCTGGAAGATGTCGAGAGCTTCGGCATCATCACACAGGTAGCTCTGGGCTTCATCGCCTTTGTCATCGGCAACGAATTCCGCCTCAGCGTCCTCAAAACGATGGGCAAGCAGGCGATCACCGTCGGTATCTTTCAGGCGGTCATCACCACCGCCCTTGTGGACATCGTCCTGATCGGCCTTCACTTCCTCCGCCCGGATGTCATCT
This sequence comes from uncultured Faecalibacterium sp., assembly GCA_964619455.1. Taxonomy (GTDB): domain Bacteria; phylum Bacillota; class Clostridia; order Oscillospirales; family Ruminococcaceae; genus Faecalibacterium. Next base: position 1,181 of record CAZUDU010000094.1, on the reverse strand, counting down.
CTCTGGCTTCTGCCATCACACTGGGTGCCATTGCGGCGGCAACCGCACCGGCTGCGACCCTGATGGTCGTCAAGCAGTACAAGGCCAAAGGCCCTCTGACCAGCCTGCTGCTGATGGTCGTTGCCATTGATGACGCGGTGGGTCTGGTGCTCTTCTCGGCATCCTACGGCATCGCAAATGCTCTGGAACAGGGCCGCCTTGACCCGGTCAGCATCATCGTGGAGCCGCTGGTCGAGATCCTGCTTTCTGCGGTTCTGGGCGTGGCAGCCGGCTGCCTGCTCAACCTGCTGGAGGTCTACTTCCACTCCCGCTCCAAGCGTATGAGCCTGTCGGTCGCCTTTGTTCTGCTGACGGTCGGCCTGTCCATGATAGAGTTTGAGATCGGCGGCGTGCACTGCGGCTTCTCGCTGCTGCTGGTCTGCATGATCACCGGCACCGTGTTCTGCAATATCTGCTCCACTTCGGAAGAGCTGATGGATCGACTGGATCGCTGGGTGTCTCCCATCAACATCCTGTTCTTCGTTCTGAGCGGCGCAGAGCTGGATCTCGGTATCCTGTCCAACCCGCTGGTGCTGCTGATCGGTGTGGTATATATCATCTCCCGTTCTGCCGGTAAGATCGGCGGTGCTTACTTGAGCAGCCGCGCGACCCACTGCAGCAAGGAGATCCAGCAGCATCTGGGCATCACCCTGCTGCCGCAGGCCGGCGTTGCACTGGGCATGGCAGCCACCGCCGCCGAGCTGTCCGACGGGCGCATCGTGCGCAATGTCGTACTGTTCTCGGTGCTGGTGTATGAGCTGGTCGGTCCGACCCTGACCAAGAACTCCCTGACTGCTGCGGGCGAGATCCGCCCGGAGGGTCGTACCAGTGCCCGTGTGGAAAACCAGGCAAAGCCCTCGGTCTCCCTGAATTAAGCGCTCCCCTGCATCCTCTGAAATGACCCACGGCGTGGTTCCGGAATCTTCTCCGAAGCCACGCCGTTTTTTCTGTTTGGAACCCCACTTTCTTTTACAGCACATTTTTAGGAGTGAAAACACCCCCAAAAAGCGTTCGAAATTCGTCAAAACGCGTCCCAAAAATCACATTTATTGTCAATATTTAGAAAACAGCCAAAATCTCTTGTTGATTTTGCACTTTATCATTGACGAATGCTGTTATTTTTTGTATAATCAAATCACAAA
>CAZUDU010000093.1:0-6549 GCA_964619455.1 uncultured Faecalibacterium sp. | reverse complement strand
CTGATGCGTGCAACGAACAGACTGTCTACGATGTTGTACAGCGAGTTGACCAGCATCGAAATGATGTTGGGCAGTGCCATCTCGATCAGAAGAGGCAGCACCGGCTTTTCTTTCATAAAAGTTTCGTTCATTGTTTTCTTGCTCCTATGAGTGATTTTTGGGCGCAAAAAAGCCACACAATGGCTTTTGCACCATTGTGTGGCGAAAAATAGCATCGCACTGTAAAAGTCCACACGATTTTTAGGAATTATAGATTAACATGGATACAACGTGTTGTCAAGCGGTTTAGAACGGAATCAGGGAGAAAATTCTTTGGTTTGGCGAGAAAGCCGGAGTAAGAACAGAGAAGGCGGGTGGGAAGGATAAAATGATCTGTCCCGGAAACAGTCAAAAAAGGGCAGGTCCGGCGGTTTGAAGAAAAATTGAAAAAATATCAGAATGTTGTAAAAAATAGCTTGACACACACTTAAATACATGGTAAGATATTACCGTTCTCATGAAATGAATCGAATTGAGCTTTTTATGAGATGAAAAATTGACATGTCTGCAAGCAGCCTACACGCACATAGATACCGGGCGGCGCGCAGGATCCTATAAAGCATCATCATACAAAGACGCAGAGAGCTGGTCGGCACAGCTTTCTGCGTTTTTTGTGTTTTAGAGAAAAAATCAAATCGGGAAAAGCTTGAAAACAACCATAAACTTTGCTATAATAAAATAAAAAGTTGTAAATAAAGGAGGAGGGAAAGGATGCCGCAGCAAAAGACTTATCTGGCGATCGACTTGAAAAGCTTTTATGCTTCGGTCGAATGCGTAGACCGCGGGCTGGATCCATTGACTACCAATCTGGTGGTAGCGGACGCGTCCCGCACCGAAAAGACCATCTGCCTTGCGGTATCTCCCTCGCTCAAAGCGTACAGGATCCCCGGCAGAGCGCGGCTGTTCGAGGTGGTGCAGCGGGTCAAAGAAGTCAACGCACAGCGTTTGCAGCAGGCGATCCGACAGCGGCGGGCGGTACGCTGTGCCAGCGGCTACCGGCTGCTGGCTTCCTCCTGCGATGGCGCGGCGCTGCAGCAGAACCCGTTTCTGGCGGTGGATTATCACGTTGCGCCACCCCGGATGGCGCGCTATCTGGAGGTGTCCACCCAGATCTACCGCATCTATCTGCAATATGTTGCCCCAGAGGATATCCACCCCTATTCCATCGATGAGGTGCTGATCGATGCGACTCCGTATCTTTCGCTCTACAAGCTCACCCCGCATGAGCTGGCAATGAAGATGGTACGGCAGGTGCTGGCAGAGACTGGAATCACCGCCACGGCGGGCATCGGGACGAACCTCTACCTTGCCAAGCTTGCCATGGATATCGTGGCAAAGCATATCCCGCCGGACAAGGACGGGGTGCGCATCGCAGAGCTGAATGAGGAAAGCTTCCGTTACCTTTTGTGGGATCACAAGCCGCTCACCGATTTCTGGCGGATGGGCCCCGGCACTGCCCGCAAGCTGGAAGCAAACGGCATCCACACGATGGGCGAGCTGGCAAGGGCATCCCGGACAAGGGAGGACTGGCTCTACAAGACCTTTGGGGTGGATGCAGAGCTTCTGATCGATCATGCATGGGGGTATGAGCCGTGCGGGATGGCACAGATCAAATCCTATAAGTCGGACACAAACTGCATCTGTGAAGGGCAGGTGCTGACCTGTCCTTACCCGCACGATAAGGCAAAGCTCGTGGTGCGCGAAATGGCAGAAACGCTGACCTACCGCCTGACCGAAAAGCAGCTTGTGACCCCTTCTCTTACATTAGAAATCGGCTACGACCGTGAAAATGTGGACAGCGGCAGCTACCACGGCAAAACCCAGACCGACCGCTATGGGCGTGTTCTGCCCAAGGCGGCACACGGGACGGCGAGGCTGGAGGAACCCACCGCGCTGGGCAGCATCCTGATCGAGGAAAGCGCAAAGCTGTTCGAGCGCATCACCGACCCGGCGCTGACCGTGCGCCGGATCAACCTGACGGCAAACCGGGTAGAAGAGGACAGCGGCCTGTGCCAGATGGATCTGTTTGCGGACCCGGTCCAGCGGGAAAAGGAGCGCAGGCTCCAGCAGGTGGTGCTGGATCTCAAGAATAAGTACGGCAAAAACGCTGTGCTCAAGGCGAGCAGCTATGAGGAAGGCGCGACCATGCGCCAGCGCAACGGACAGATCGGCGGACATAGCGCCGGGACGGAGGGCAAGGATGGAGGACTATAAAAACACCGAGCTGGGGCGGCGCACGGCGCAGAAATATGCAGATATCCTGCACGAGGAACGCCCCTGCAGCGCAGAATCGCTGCGGCGGCATCCAAGAATGCCTCTGCTCAACCGCGCCAAGATCTTTGCGCCCTTTGCCGCGCTGCGGGGCTATGAAGAAGAGCTGGACGATCAGCGCCTGCGCTCAGAAAAAGAAAACCGGGGCGATGAACGGATCGGCACAGAATGGCTGGAATACAACCCCGGGCTGGAAGAGCCGTGAGGTCGGTCGGACTTTTGGGCAAAGTGTTGCGGCAAAAGGCGAGATATCCGTCAAAATAGACACATTTCCGGGCAAGTTCGCCAAATGTTTGTTAAACAAATATCCATCCGTTTTCCTTGCAATATGCGGCATTTTTGTTTATAATAAGAACATACGGGGTGAACGTCCCCTGAATGTGAGAGAAACTCTAGTCAGACATTAAAACTTGAGAGGAGTTTATTACCATGGGTTTAGGTAAGAAGACGATCGACGATCAGAACTACTGCGGCAAGAAGGTGCTTGTCCGCTGCGATTTCAACGTCCCGATGAAGGACGGTGTCATCACCAACGAGAACCGTATCAATGCAGCTCTGCCCACCATCCAGAAGCTGGTCAATGATGGCGCAAAGGTCATCCTGTGCAGCCATCTGGGCAAGCCGAAGAACGGCCCCGAGGCGAAGTTCAGCCTGGCTCCCGTTGCGGTTGCTCTGGGCGCTAAGCTGGGCAAGACCGTTGTGTTCGCAGACGACGATACCGTTGTTGGCGAGAATGCAAAGGCTGCGGTTGCAGCAATGAATAACGGCGATGTCGTTCTGCTGCAGAACACCCGTTTCCGCAAGGAAGAGACCAAGAACATGCCGGAGTTCTCTGAGGAGCTGGCTTCTCTGGCTGACGCATACGTTGACGATGCATTCGGCAGCTGCCACCGTGCACACTGCTCCACCGCAGGCGTCACCGACTACATCAAGGATACCGCTGTTGGTTACCTGATGGAGAAGGAGATCAAGTACCTGGGCAATGCAGTCAACGATCCCGAGCGTCCCTTCACCGCAATTCTGGGCGGTGCAAAGGTCGCTGACAAGCTGAACGTCATCTCCAACCTGCTGGAGAAGGTCGATACCCTGATCATCGGCGGCGGCATGGCTTACACCTTCATCAAGGCTCAGGGCTACGAAGTCGGCAAGAGCCTGTGCGATGACACCAAGCTGGACTACTGCAAGGAAATGATGGCAAAGGCTGAGGAGAAGGGCGTCAAGCTCCTGCTGCCCGTCGATGCTGCCTGCATCAAGGACTTCCCCAACCCCATCGATGCTCCGGTCGAGACCACTGTTGTGGATATCACCGCTATCCCCGCTGACATGGAAGGCTGCGACATCGGCCCCAAGACCATGGAGATCTTCGCAGAGGCTGTCAAGGCTTCCAAGACCGTTGTCTGGAACGGCCCCATGGGCGTGTTCGAGAACCCCACTCTGGCAGCCGGCACTCTGGCAGTTGCAAAGGCTATGGCTGAGAGCGATGCTACCACCGTCATCGGCGGCGGCGACAGCGCAGCAGCTGTGCAGCAGATGGGTCTGGGCGAGAAGATGACCCACATCTCCACCGGCGGCGGCGCTTCTCTGGAGTACCTGGAGGGCAAGGAGCTGCCCGGCATCGCGGTCATCCAGAACGCATAATTTATCCGGCATCATGATGGGTGCGGCGGCTGTTGCGCCGCCGCACCTGTTTTGTTATAGGTGCTTCCCGTACAAAGGGGAGCTGTGGCAGGAATGATAAGAGGTAAAGGAGAAAAAGAACCATGAACAAGGCAAAGCGTAAGGCGATCATTGCAGGCAACTGGAAGATGAACAAGACTGCTTCTGAGGCAGCTGTTCTGGTGGATGAGCTGATCCCCGCCGTCAAGGATGCATCCTGCGAGGTCGTCATCTGCACTCCGTACACCGATCTGGTCACCGCTGTGGCAAAGACCCAGGGCACCAACATCCACGTTGGCGCAGAGAACGTCCACTTTGAGAAGTCCGGCGCATTCACCGGCGAGATCAGCGCAGATATGCTGGTCGATCTGGGCGTTGAGTATGTCATCGTTGGTCACTCCGAGCGCCGTCAGTACTTTGCAGAGACCGATCAGACCGTCAACAAGCGCACGCTGGCTGCGCTGAACGCAGGTCTCAAGGTCATCGTCTGCGTGGGCGAGAGCCTGCAGCAGCGCGAAGAGGGCGTGACTGAGGAGCTGGTCCGTATGCAGACCAAGATCGCTCTGCGTGACGTTACCGCTGAGCAGATGGCAAACGTCGTCATCGCTTACGAGCCCATCTGGGCCATCGGCACCGGCAAGACCGCTACCGCAGATCAGGCTCAGGAAGTCTGCGCTCAGATCCGCAAGGTTCTGGCAGAGGTCTACGGCGAGGCAGTTGCCGAGGCTACCACCGTGCAGTACGGCGGCAGCATGAACGCAAAGAACTGCGAAGAGCTGCTGAGCAAGCAGGATGTGGACGGCGGCCTGATCGGCGGCGCATCCCTGAAGGCTGCGGACTTCGCTGTGATCGTCAACGCTGCTTCCAACGGCTGATAAAAGCTGCTTTTTCAGCGCCCGGCTGCGCCGCATTTCAGCGCTGAGCCGGGCGTTTTTGAGTTAATTTAAAGGAGAAAGAATTTATGTCCAAGAAACCTGTGCTTCTGTGCATCATGGACGGTTTTGGCTGGGTGCCGAACGAGACCTTTGGCAACGCTGTTGTGGCTGCCAACACCCCCAACCTCGATGCTCTGATGAAGAACTACCCCATGACCACCATCGACGCTTCCGGCATGGCAGTCGGTCTGCCCGACGGTCAGATGGGCAACTCTGAGGTCGGTCACACCAATATGGGCGCTGGCCGCATCGTTTACCAGCAGCTCACCCTGATCACCAAGTCCATCCGTGACGGCGCAATGCTCCAGAACCCTGTTCTGGTCAAGAACATGAAGGCTGCCATCGATGCCGGCAAGGCGATCCACCTGATGGGTCTGGTGGGCACCGGCGGTGTCCACAGCCACGCTGACCACTGGTTCGGCGTGCTGGAGATGGCAAAGGCGATGGGTGCGACCGAGGTCTACCTGCACTGCATCACCGACGGCCGTGACACCGACCCCCGCTCCGGCAAGGGCTTCCTGGCAGATCTGCAGGCAAAGCTGGATGAGCTGGGCGTTGGCAAGATCGCAAGCGTTTCCGGCCGTTACTATGCAATGGACCGCGATAACAACTGGGATCGTGAAGAGAAGGCATATGCGGCCTTTGTTTACGGCGAGGGCAACCATGCTGCCAACGCTGCCGAGGCCATCGAGGCTTCTTACGCAGAGGACAAGACCGACGAGTTCGTTCTGCCCTGTGTCACCTGCGAGGGCGGCCGCGTGCAGGATGGCGATACTGTCATCTTCATGAACTTCCGCCCCGACCGTGCCCGCCAGATGACCCGCATCTTCTGCGACGATGCCTTTACCGGCTTTGAGCGCCGCGGCGGCCGCAAGCAGGTCAACTATGTCTGCATGGCAGAGTACGACGCTACCATGCCTAACTGCGAAGTCGCTTACCCTCCCGTTGCACTGAACAACGTGCTGGGCGAGTACCTGTCCGCCAACGGCAAGACCCAGCTGCGCATTGCTGAGACTGAGAAGTACGCTCACGTCACCTTCTTCTTCAACGGCGGTGTCGAGGCTCCCTACGAGGGCGAGGATCGCTGCGTCATCCCCAGCCCGAAGGTCGCAACCTACGACCTGAAGCCGGAGATGAGCGCACCGGAAGTTGCTGCTGAGTGCGTCAAGCGCATCGAGAGCGGCAAGTATGACGTTGTCATCCTGAACTTTGCAAACTGCGACATGGTCGGTCACACCGGCGTGTTCGAGGCTGCGGTCAAGGCTGTGGAAGCAGTGGATACCGCGGTGAATCAGGTCGTTACCGCTGTGCTGAACGCTGGCGGCTGCGCATTCCTGACCGCAGACCACGGCAATGCGGAGAAGATGATGAACGAGGATGGCACTCCCTTCACCGCTCACACCACCAATGTCGTGCCCTTTGTGGCGATCGGCTGCGGCGATGTCAAGCTGCGTGAGGGCGGCTGCCTGGCAGATATCGCTCCCACCATGCTGCCCTATATTGGTCTGGAAGTTCCGGCAGAGATGTCCGGCAAGAGCCTGATCGAGGAATAAGCCTAAAGTTACGATGCCCCGCAGAGATGCTCTGCGGGGCATTTTTATGCGGTAAAACGGAAGTGAGCACAGTGCGTTATTATTAAAAGGGGACC
>CAZUDU010000092.1:0-6563 GCA_964619455.1 uncultured Faecalibacterium sp. | reverse complement strand
TGGTGGCAGGTGCACTGCGCAACTTCCAGAACCTCTCCCACTGGTATGGCTCCAGTGAGCACGATGCTCTGCCGACGGATGATCTGTTCTATGCACTGGCTCCTCAACCGGGTCTGGAACAGCAGATCTCCAGTGCGATCCTTGCACCGGATAAGATGGCCGACACGGCATCGCATACCCTGAACGATCTGCGCAAGAAGATCCGTGCGACCGAAAACAGCATCCGCGACCGGCTGGAAAGCATGGTCCGTAATATGGATACTTCTAAATATCTGCAGGAGAGCGTCGTCTCGATGCGAAACGGGCGATATGTTGTTCCGGTCAAGAGCGAGTACCGCGGTGAAGTAAGCGGTATCATTCACGATGTATCCTCGACCGGTGCGACCGTGTTCGTGGAGCCGCAGGCTGTTGTGGAAGCCAACGCACGCATCCTGCAATACCGCGCACAGGAAGCACAGGAGATCGAACGCATCCTCATTGCCTTTACTGCACAGGTAGCGGCGATCGAGCCGCAGTTCCAGTACAGCTATCAGGCAATGCTGGATATCGATGTTCTTCTGGCCAAGGCGCGGCTTGCCGTTGAGCTGAAAGCGTTCAAGCCGACCGTTCGCACGGACAGCACCTTCTCTCTGATCCGGGCACGCCACCCGCTGATCGACCCCAAAAAGTGTGTGCCGGTCAATATCGCATTGGGTGAGGAATATGACGCACTGATCATCACCGGCCCCAATACCGGCGGTAAGACCGTTACCCTGAAAACAGCCGGTCTGCTGTGTGCAATGGCACAGTGCGGATTCCTGATCCCGGCGGATGAACGCAGCGAGATCTGCGTGTTCGATGAATTTCTGGTGGATATCGGCGATGAGCAGAGCATCGAGCAGAGCCTTTCGACCTTCTCCGGCCACATGAAGAAGATCACTGGTATTCTGGAGCTGGCAATGCCGCGCACGCTTGTTCTGCTGGATGAGCTGGGCGCAGGCACTGACCCTGCTGAGGGTGCGGCACTGGCCGTTGCCATCATCGAAGAACTGCGCCGCAGGGGAGTGCGCCTGATGGCAACGACTCACTATGCGGAGCTGAAGGTCTTCGCACTGGAAACGCCGGGGGTCGTCAATGCAAGCTGTGAGTTTGATCTGGAGACATTGCGCCCGACCTACAAGCTGAGCGTTGGTGTTCCGGGTAAATCCAACGCATTCCTCATCAGTGAAAAGCTTGGCATCCCCAGTCGTGTGATCGAAGCAGCACAACAGCATCTTTCAGCGGAAGATAAGCGTCTGGATGCAGTTCTGGGTCAGCTGGATGATCTCAAGCTCCAGCTCAAGGAAAGCCAGGACGAAGTAGAAGCACTGAAAAACGAAGCCGCAGACCAGCTGGAAGCAGCCCGGAAAAAGCGGGATGAGCTGATCCGTCAGGGTGAAAACGAGCTGGAAGCAGCCCGTGCCAAGGCGCGCACGCTGGCACAGCAGGTAGAAAGTCAGGCGTATGCGCTGACCGATGAGCTGCGCCAGCTCCAGAAAGACGAACGCCTGAGTGCGCAGCAGAAGGCTCTGCGCGCCCGTGAAATTGCAAAGAAGGAATCCGAGAAGCTGTTGATCGGCGGCGATGCCGTTCATAACCCGGTCAAGGAATTCGTTCCGCTCAAGGAAGTCAAGGTCGGGCAGGAGGTCTGCATTGCAGAGCTGGATCAGCTCGCAACGGTTCTGGCTCTGCCGGACAAAAACGGCGATGTACTGGTTCGTGCCGGTATCATCAAGACGAAAGTCCCGCTCAAGGGTCTCAAACAGCCCGAAAAGCTTGTAAAGCAGGCGAAACCGCAGACCAAGGCACAGCAGCGTTACTCCCGCCTGACCGGTGACGCAAACCGCCCCAACGGCAAGGTGGAGCGCGTACAGCGCACCGCAAAGATGGAGTGCAATCTGCTGGGGCTTACGGTGGATGAAGCGATCTCGGAGGTCGATTCCTTTATGGATCGTGCCATCCTGAATGGACAGAACATGGTCTATCTGATCCACGGCAACGGAACCGGTGCGCTGCGCGCTGGGATCCACAAGCATTTGCGCGGCTGCCGTGTCGTCAAGAGCTTCCGTCTGGGCGGCTATGGCGAAGGTCAGAGCGGCGTGACCGTGGTAGAATTGAAGTAATATGCCAAAGACCATCCGGTGGAAACTGGATGGTCTTTTCACTTGCAAGTTTCTGCGCAGACATGTTATACTCGTGGTGATTGAAAATCACAACACAGGAAGTTTATCAGTTATGGCACAACGTGTAAAAAAACGATTTTATAAAAAACACCGCCGCAGAAAGAAGCATCCGCTCCGGAAGCTGTTGCTCATCTGTTTGCTTCTGATGAGCGCTCTGGCAGTGTGGACATTTCTCATTTTATACGATCTTTCGATTGAAACGGTCGAGCGGGAACCGGTGTCGCAAACCAGTGGGGAATATCGCCCATCGGTCGGAGAGCCGCCATACCGGGTCGCCATCGATGCAGGGCATGGCGGTGCAGATCCGGGCGCAAGGGGAGTCATCGAAGAAAAGGAGATGACTGCCGCGACCGCAAGGGAGCTTTGGTACTGGTTGGAACAGGACCCCAATTACATCCCGCTCAAGACCCGCGAAACGGCAGAGGAAACTGCGACCCCGATCCAGCGCGCAGAAGCAGCTTCCGCACAGGAGCCGCAGTTGTTTCTTTCCATCCATGGCAACTCGGCACCGGACGGGGCACAGGCATTCGGGTTTGAATGTTATCCAACCGTTCCGGGGCGTACATGGCATACCGAAAGCCTTTATTTTGCAAGATTGCTTGCGGACGGGATGCAGACCCTCGGTGCATCGCTGCGCGGGTATGGGGGAGTCCGATACCTTTATTATCTGGAAAACGACCAAAAGCAGCTGGTGGAGATCACACACGCCGAAGTTCGAACAGAGAGGAGCTTTACCGTCTTGGAGGACATTGATTGTCCGGCCGTTCTGGTGGAGCAGTGCTTTGTGACAAATGCGGAGGATGTGGAACGCTTTGGCAGCGAGCAAGGCTGTAAAGAGGTCGCACGCATTTATTATGAAGTGATCTGCAGCTATTTTGAAACAGAGCCTCTGGAGGTATTAGTACTGTCGAAAAGCGCTTTTGAATGAGCAAGGTTTCTTTCAGATTTTATTTTTCGATTGGGTCCTTGGGGGGAGTGCGCTGAATCGATTTGAAAAAGAAAGACACAAAAATAAGAAACACCGCAAAAACCGCCCTTGAAGCCTCAGCGATGTAAAAACGCAGAGGGAGAGGGCGGTTCTTTTTTGATAATGCTTATTTCGTATAATGCGCGTTATGCGAAATAAAGGGGAGTGAAAAAACTCGATTTTCCCATTTTTTGGCCTTTGACACGTCCTGCGCCGAATCACGACCGATTTATGGGATCATCAAGTTTTCTCGCATTTTGTTACGTTTTGATTTGTTTTCTTCTGTTGTTTGCAGAATTTTTTCGCGCGTGATCTTTGATGGTTCTTGCGATGCCAATACTTACGGTTTCTTTGATCTGTTCATAGCTAGTCCCATCCGTAGCGATTTGCGCCAAGCCGGTATTTATCGTTCTTGGCGCAGTCCTTATAAACATTCATTATGTACGACCGCTTTACCAGTTGCTCGTGCGAATCATCGCTGTAACGTCATTTTACTGTCCGCGGACATTTTTCAACGACGCCGATGCTGTTATGGTCTTCAAGCATATATTCTGGTATGCAGCATAATTACAGTTCGTCCACATTATCCGGTTCATTTTTCCGGATATTCTTTCTTACCGGCGATACAAACACACCGATATTCAGTTTGCTGTTTTTCATGGCCTCGTCAAGCTCCTTTACGGTTGTGATGCCATATTCTTCAGCCAGCAACTTCTTTAAGGTATTGATGTCAGCCATCGTCCGCACCTCCGTTCAGCAATTCGGAACTGACGATGGATCGTCAGTTATCAAAACGGAGATATCTGCGCGAATACCCTCCGGAGAGGCGTCTTTTGCTGCTTCAAAAAGCTCCTGTTGAGAAAGCGGTTCGTCCGGAGCGGACATTCCCTCCCCACTCTCCCCTGTTGCAGCTTCTGTTGTATCCAAGGATGCTTTGGACGGTGTGACCTTGCCCAACGGGTTTTCTTCGATGGCGGCACGAACCTGAAATTCTTGTAGATGCGTATAAATTTGTGTCGTACCTACACTGCTGTGACCCAAGAGCTGCTTCAGCGTCAGGATATCAACGTTTCCGGTCTGATACATCAAGGTTGCCGCCGTATGCCGGAGTTTATGGGTCGAAAAACCCTTTAATCCTGCTGCTTTCATCGCACCCGTCACAAGCTGTTCCACCCTGCGGTTTGAAATGCGTTCTCTGCGCCGCCGGGTCACAAAGACCGCTTTTTCGGTGGGCGGAAGCCCTTCCATCGTATTGCGTTTGTTCAGATAGAGATGCAACGCTTCAATGCAGGCGTCGTTCAGATAGACCATCCGTTCCTTGTGGCCTTTGCCGAACAGGCGGATCTGACGGTGTTCCAGGTCGATATCACCCACGTTCATCCCAACAAGCTCTGAAAGACGCATTCCGCAGTTCAAAAACAATACGACCATGCAGTAATCTCTCTCCGGGAAATCGCTCTGGGATTGAGTGCTTTCCAATAACTCGACCGATTGCTCTTCGGTCAGATATTTGGGCAGAACTTTATCCTGCTTGGGCGGGTGGATCGCAGCAGTCGGGTCGTATTCCAACCGGTTGACCTGATTGACCAGATAATCATAAAACCCATGCAGGCTGGCAAGCCGCCGGGCTGTGGAAGATTTTTTGTTGCCGCAGGAGCTGCTCAGAAAATAGAGAAACTCATAGATATCTTCTTTTGTAATACTTCCCCAGAACGCCGTATCCAAGCCTTTGGGGTCGATCTCCTTCAGATCCAGGTCCTCCGCAGCAAGCCTGCGGCGCTGCTTCATAAAACGGCTGAAGGTGCGCAGGTCGCAATAATAGCTGAACGCCGTATTGGCGCTTTTGCCTGCGATCACCTCCAGATACCGCACATATTCTACAATATCCGGCGAAGCATCCTCAAAGGGTTTATGCTTTCCGGGGTTCTTTGTGTCCAGATAAATCGACATACTTCCCTCTTACAAACGATCCGATTTCAACGCGTTGATCGCGTCGGAGATATACGCCGCACCGATCAGCTTCATCCCCGGATAATCCGCCGGGTTCAGATGGTTCAGGCTGTGTTTCGGCACAACGGCACGTTCAAAGCCGATGCGCTCTGCTTCGTGCAGACGCTGCTCCAGATTCGGCACACTGCGGATCTCGCCGCCCAGGCCGACCTCGCCGATCGCGATCAGCTTATCACTAATGGGGCGGTCCAGCAGCGAGGAGACCATACACAGGCAGACAGACAGATCACAGGCGGTGTCCCGCAATGCTATGCCTCCAACGATGTTGATATAAACGTCCAGATTGCCAAAGAAATACCCTGCACGTTTTTCCAGCACGGCGATCAGAAGATTCATGCGGTTATAGTCGTATCCGCTGCAAGCACGCCGCGCCGCAGGGAAATTCGTCTTGGTAGCAAGTGCCTGGATCTCACTCAGAATAGGTCTGCTGCCCTCCATCGTACAGGCAACACAGTTGCCGGAGACCCCCAACGGGCGGCCTTCCAACAACATCTGAGACGGGTTTTCGATCTCTGCCAGTCCCTGCCCGGTCATATCGAACATTCCCAGTTCGTTGGTCGAGCCGTAGCGGTTCTTTGCTGCACGCAGGATGCGGTACGGAAGCATCTTATCACCTTCAAAGTAGAGCACCGTATCCACGATATGCTCCATGACCTTGGGGCCTGCAATGGCACCGTCCTTGTTGACATGACCCACGATGAACATCGGGATCTCCTGCTTTTTGGCGACCGCGAGCAGACGTGCCGCACTCTCTTTCACCTGACTGACCGTACCGGACGAGGATGCAATGTCCATGCACCGCATCGTCTGGATCGAGTCGATGACGACAAGATCCGGCTTTTCTTTTTCGATCAGACCGCAGATCTCATCCACATCATTCTCTGCGGCAAGAAAGATATTGTCCTGCGGAATCTTCAGGCGCGCGGCGCGCAGCTTGACCTGCCGCACCGATTCCTCACCGGTGATATACAGAACACTGTGCTGGTTGGAGATCGCGCCGCACAGCTGCAGCAGCATCGTGGATTTACCCACGCCCGGCTCACCGCTCAGCAGCACCACACCGCCCAGAACGATGCCGCCGCCCAGCACACGATCCAGCTCTGAGATACCGGTCAGAATACGGCTCTTCTCTTCGGTCGTGCTGATATCTGCCAGCCGTTTTGCCGTTAGGCTCGTGACGCCCTCCGGGCGCATTGCGGCGGCCTGTTTTGCGGCAGCGGTACCTGCCTTCGGGGTCTGTGCAATGACATCCTCGTTCATCGTATTCCAGCTCCCGCAGCTGGGGCAGCGCCCCATCCAGCGGGGGCTTGTCTCCCCGCAGTTCGAGCAGACATAAACGGTCTTTAACTTTGGTTCTTTCATCCTGTAAACTCCTGTATGGTTCC
>CAZUDU010000091.1:0-6648 GCA_964619455.1 uncultured Faecalibacterium sp. | reverse complement strand
GCCGGGGTGCCCAGACGCACGCCGGAGGTCACAAAGGGGCTGCGGGTCTCGCCGGGAACGGTGTTCTTGTTTGCCGTGATGTGCACACTGTCCAGACGCGCTTCCAGCTCCTTGCCGGTGCATTCCTCGTCCCGCAGATCCACCAGCATCAGATGGTTGTCGGTGCCGCCGGAGACCAGCTTGACCCCGCGTGCCTTGAGCTGCTCTGCCATTGCCTGTGCGTTCTCCACGATTTTGCGGGCGTAGTCCTTGAATTCCGGCTTGAGCGCCTCGCCAAAGCAGACTGCCTTTGCTGCGATGACATGCTCCAGCGGGCCTCCCTGCGTGCCGGGGAACACCGCCGAGTTGATGCGCTTGGCGATGATGGGGTTGTTGGTCAGGATCAAGCCGCCGCGCGGGCCGCGCAGGGTCTTATGGGTAGTCGTGGTCACAACGTCTGCATAGGGCACCGGGCTCTGGTGGCAGCCGCCCGCCACCAGACCTGCGATGTGCGCCATATCCACCATGAGGTATGCGCCGTAGCCGTGGGCGATCTGCGCGATCTTTTCAAAATCAATGGCTCGAGGGTAGGCCGAAGCACCGGCTACGATCATCTTGGGGCGCACCTTTTTGACCTGCTTTTCCAGCTCGGCATAGTCGATCTCGCCGTCCGCGTTGACACCATAGGAGACGAAGTTGTAGTTCTTGCCGGACATATTCACCGGCGAGCCGTGGGTCAGGTGGCCGCCCTGCGACAGATCCATGCCCATCACGGTATCACCCAGTTCCAGCAGCGCAAAGTAGACCGCAAGGTTTGCCTGTGCGCCGGAATGGGGCTGAACGTTCGCATACTTTGCGCCAAACAGCTCACATGCACGCCGGATAGCGATGTTCTCCACCTCGTCCACATAGGCACAGCCGCCGTAATAGCGCTTGCCGGGCAGACCCTCGGCATACTTGTTGGTCAGGATGCTGCCCATTGCCGCCATCACCGCGGGTGAGACGATGTTCTCGCTGGCGATCAGCTCGATGTTCTGGCGCTGACGGGTCAGCTCCCGATCCATTGCAGCCGCAAGCTCCGGGTCTGCCGCGTTCACCAAACCAATGCTGTCCATCATTTCCTGATACATACGAAACCCCTCTCTTTCAAACAAAGATGTTCCCTTTGCAAAAAGCCCGGCACAGCCTCTTGTGCGCCCGATCGCTTTTCTTCATTCTAACAAAATTGCAAAAAAACCTCAACTCTGTTTTCGCCAAAGGCTTGCAATTCCAGAGCGGAACGCTTATTATATTTGTATAAATTTTTCAATTGAATTTGTACAATATTTCAGGTATCCGACCGCACAAATGAAACGAGGTGTTTTGCATGACCCTTGCGGAAGAAAAAAGCGTCCAGCGCAACGCGGGCATCGCCGCACGCCGTGCCCTGACCGATGATGCACGGTGTGCCGCAAATGAAGCCATCTGCCGCCGTCTGGCGCAGACGGATGCTTTCCGGCAGGCGCAGAACATCCTGTTGTATGCTGCATTCGGCGGCGAAGCAGACCTTGCCGCACTTGCACGGCTTGCCGCGGCACAGGGCAAGCGGCTGGCGTATCCCATCTGCACCGAAGGCTTCCAGCTCCTTGCGGCAGTGCCCGGTGCAGACGGCTGGGAGACCGGGCAATACGGCATCCGCACCCCGGTGCTGGAGCGTGCGCAGATCCTTGCGCCGGAGCAGCTCGATCTTGTGCTGGTGCCCTGCACCGCTTTTGACGCAGAGTGCCGCCGGGTCGGTATGGGCAAGGGCTACTACGACCGCTACCTGCCCCGCTGTACCCGTGCAAGGAAGATCGGCATCGCATACGAAGCCCAGAGGATCGCGTGTGCCGCCGTGGACGTGCACGACCAGCGGCTGGATGCTTTTGTAACAGAGGGGGGGATCTATCCATGGAATTGATGGAACAGAATTGCAAGGTGTTTTTGGAACAGCTCGCTTCCAAGGCGGCAACGCCCGGCGGCGGCGGTGCCGCAGCGCTGGTGGGTGCGGCAGGCGTTGCGCTGGGCAACATGGTCGGCTGCCTGACCGCAGGCAAGAAAAAATATGCTGCTGTGGAACCGGAAATCCTTGCGCTGAACGAGCAGGCCCAGGCGCTCCGCCTTGCGCTGGAAGCGCTCGTGCAGGCAGACGCAGAAGCGTTCGCACCGCTTGCCGCGGCGTACAGCCTGCCCAAGGACACGCCGGAACAGGCCGCGCATAAGGCCGCTGTGCTGGAAAGCGCGCTGGATGCCGCCTGCGCGGTACCCCTGCAGATCATGGAAAAGTGCGCCGAGGGCATCCGTCTGACGCAGCAGTATGCAGAAAAAGGCAGTGTTCTGGCTGTATCGGACGCAGGCTGCGCCGCAGCGTTCTGCCGTGCTGCCTTGCAGGCCGCCAGCCTGAACGTATTTGTCAACACTAAGCTGATGGCAGACCGAATCCACGCCGCACAGCTGAATGCGCAGGCAGATGCACTTCTGGCAGAGTACATCCCTTATGCGGATGCCGTGGTCTGTGCAGTGAACGAACAGCTCCGCACCTGAACAACAAAGAGAGGGACTTTATCATGGCAACGATTTTAAAAGGCGCACCGGTGGTCGCCGCAATGAACGAAGCAAACGCTGCGCTCTGCGCACAGCTTAAGTCGAAAGGCATCACGCCGACCCTCGCCGTTGTGCGCGTGGGCGAACGCGAGGATGATCTTTCCTACGAGCGCGGGGTGCTTGCCCGCTGCGGAAAGGTCGGCGTGGAGGTGCGCCAGTATCTTCTGCCCGCCGATGCCGCGCAGGCGGATCTGCTGCAGGTGATCCGGCAGATCAATGCAGACGATGCCATCCACGGCTGTCTGCTGTTCCGCCCGCTGCCCAAGCAGTTCGATGACCGCACCGTTCGTGCCGCCCTTGCACCGGAAAAGGACATCGACGGTATCACAGACGGCTCCTTGGCAGGTGTGTTCACCAACACAGATCTCGGCTACGCGCCCTGCACCGCGCAGGCCTGCCTTGAGATCCTGAAATATTACGGCATCCCTCTCTCCGGCAAACGCGCCGTAGTGGTAGGGCGCAGCCTTGTGGTCGGCAAACCTGCTGCCATGATGCTGGACAAAGAGAATGCCACCGTCACCCTTTGCAATTCCCGCACCCAGAACCTTGCTGAGCTTTGCCGGCAAGCAGACATCGTTGTGGTCGCAATGGGCAAAGCAGGTGCCGTGGACGGCAGCTTCCTGTGCGCCGGGCAGACGGTCGTGGACGTAGGCATCCATGTAGGGGCAGACGGCAAGCTGTGCGGTGATGTTTGCTTTGCCGACGCAGAGCCGGTCGTGGACGCGATCACCCCTGTTCCCGGCGGTGTTGGCACTGTGACGACCTCGGTTCTTGTGGGGCATGTGGTGCAGGCCGCCGCAAAACGCGCCGGACTGTAAAAAGAACAAACAGAAAAGGACATCCGGCAGAGCGCAAGGCTCGTTCCGGATGTCCTTTTTGTATCGTTTGTTTTCTATCAGCCCCGCACCAACAGCAGCAGAACTGCAGATGCCACGCACTGCAAAATCAGCCAGCGCATAACGACCTGCTCATCGCTCCAGCCCTTGCGCTTGCGCACATGGTCGTGGATGGGGGTCAAGGTGTTCTTGAGGATCCAGATATGCAGAAAACGCTTCAGGCTGATCTTCAGGATACCCAGGCTTCCGTCCACAATGAACACCAGCGCCGCCAGCAGGAACGCAAAGGGATGGTGGCTCTTGAGTGCCAGAACCGCAATGAAAAAGCCCATTGCACGGCTGCCCGCGTCACCCATCAGGAGAGTAGAGGGCTTTGCGTTGGACCACAGATACGCCAGCAGCGCACCGATAAAGACCACACCCGCCGTAGCGTACTCGCCAAGCTCTGCCGGGTATGCCAGCAGGAAGGTGCCGATGGTCACGACTGCAAGGCTTGCAGACAGGCCGTCCACGCCGTCGGTGCAGTTGACCACATTGATGCTCGCCCAGATCAGGATGACGATGAGCAGCAGATAGACCGCATACGGCAGTGTGAAGCTCCACTGCAAAAAGTTCACTTCACAGCCATTGAAATTGAGGTAGGTCACGCCCGCCGCAGCCGCAATGACAAAATCGATGATGCCCTTTTTGTATTCGTTCCACGCCGTCTCGGCCGCATCGTCCA
Organism: uncultured Faecalibacterium sp.; assembly: GCA_964619455.1. Lineage (GTDB taxonomy): Bacteria > Bacillota > Clostridia > Oscillospirales > Ruminococcaceae > Faecalibacterium. Next base: position 2,487 of record CAZUDU010000091.1, on the reverse strand, counting down.
GATAGCCCGAAAGCATCGAAGCGATCAGCAGAACGGTATAGATCACATACTCGATCCGGAACGGCAGGAATGCCAGCGAGACCAGCGCGATGCAGAGCACAAAGATCAGTCCGGAACCGCGTGCCTTGCCCTTGGAAAGCTCGCCGTTGACTGCAAACGCACGGCCGTGATCCTGCGGAAGCTTCTCTTTGAACAGCGAATCTGCCAGTGCGGTCAAAGCAAATGCCAGCAGAAAGCCCAGAGCCGCTGCTCCGCGCTGACCAATGGCAGAAGTCAGAAATTGAATCATCTTCAAAAGTCCTCTTTCTTTATTTCTAATGATGTGAGTGTATCACTCTCTCCCCAAAAAATCAATAGATGACACGGATCCCATGCCTGTGCAGATTGACTTTTGTCAGCAGGGCTTTTATAATCATGGTTCAGAGATTTTGATATCCGGTCGTAAAAAGGAGACAATATGGCAATCACTCTCGAACAGCTTTCCGCCCGGATGCGGCGGGGTGAGAAAGTCTCTCTGGCGAGCACTGCACAGGTGGTGCTCACTTTGAGCATCCCGTCCATTTTACAGCAGATCGTCGTGACCGCGATGGAATACATCGACGCCGCAATGGTCGGGCACATCGGTGCAGAGGCGACCGCCTCCATCGGTATCGTCAGCTCCAGCACATGGCTGCTGCACGGCATTCTGGTCGGGCTGTATACCGCATTCTCCATCCAGATCGCCCAGTATCTTGGAGCGGACCGGCAGGAGGATGCCCGCGGTGTTCTGCGTCAGTCTATGATCTTCAACCTCGTTGTGGGCATTGCCGCTGCCGCATTCGGCATCGGTATCAGCGGCATTCTGCCAAAGCTTCTGGGTGCAGAGCAAGCCTTGCAGGCAAACGCCAGCGCCTACTTTGCCATCTGGAGCGCCGCGCTCCCCTTCTCGGTGGCAATGGGGATGTACTCTGCCATGCTCCGCGCCACCGGCGATGCTCTGACTCCGGGTCTGATCAGCCTTCTGAGCTGCGGGCTGGATGTCGTGTTCAATTACTTTCTCATCAATCCCACTCATACTGTGAGTCTGTTTGGCACCCGCGTGACGGTGTTCGGCTTTGGCTGGGGCGTGCCGGGTGCGGCGCTGGGTACGGCGCTTGCCACGGCTGTGGGCGGTCTGGTCTCTCTGGGTGTTTTGCTGCTGCGGGACGGTCCGCTGTGTATCCGCAAGCCGGGTAGCTGGCGGATCACCCGTTCCTGCCTGCAAAATCTGTGGAAGGTGGGTGTTCCGCTGGCGGCTGAACGCGCGGCACTCTCCTCGGCACAGGTCGTCTCGGTCCGCATCGTGTCCGGGCTTGGCTCGGTCGCGATTGCCGCCAACAGCCTTGCCGTCAGCGCCGAGGGCTTATGTTACATGGCAGGCTACGGCATTCAGGATGCCGCCATTGCCCTTGTAGGACAGGCGGTCGGCGCACACCGCCGGGATATGGCAAAGCGCTTTGCGTGGATCTGCACCGCAATGGGCATGGCGATCATGACCCTGACCGGCTTTGGTCTGTACGCTTTTGCTCCGGCTCTGATGAGCATTTTCACCGCTGATGCCGCGGTCATTGCACTGGGTGCACAGATGCTGCGCATCGAAGCCTTTGCCGAGCCGATGTTCGGTGCAAGCATCGTGGCCAGCGGTGCGATGCAGGGAGCGGGCGATACCACCGTGTGCTTTGCGCTGAATCTTATCAGTATGTGGGGCATCCGCCTGTCCCTCGCCACCCTGCTGGCGCCGCATTTCGGGCTTGCCGGTGTCTGGGCTGCAATGTGCTTTGAGCTGATCGCACGCGGTGCACTGTTCCTGCTGCGGATGGCACAGGGCAAATGGCTGGAAAAGGGTGCGCTCGCCTGAACCTTATCTTCCTATAAACAAACCGAGCGGTCTTCCCTGTTTTGTGGAAAGACCGCTCGGTTTTTATCTTATTTTCTGCCGTGCAGGATGGGCGAAAGGGGCTTGTAGATCATCATGCAGATCACTGCGTCCAGCAGACCCTTGACCAGCGTGAACGGCATATTGAAGATGATCAGGCACTTCACAAGGCTGTCCGCTGCGGGCAGGATCGCCTGATACATTCCAAGGATCGCTTCCAGCGGCATATTGTAAAAGGCAACGTAGGCCGGATAAGTGATGAAGTAGTTGGACGGCACGCTGAATACCGCCATGACCACAGCACCCACCACTGCGCCAAGGATCGCGCCCTTGCGGTTTTTGTGGCGCTTGTAGAGCCAGCCTGCGGTCGCGGCAAACACCGCCCCCATCAAGAAGTTGCCCAATTCACCTGCGCAGGCGGTGGAAGTACCCTTGATGACGATGTGCAGCAGGTTCTTGACAAAGCTGATCACCACACCGTACCACGGACCCAGCGAGAATGCTCCCAGCAGAGCGGGCAGATCCGAGATGTCCATCTTGACAAAGGACGGGATGAGCATCGGGATCGGGAAATCAAAAAACATCAGGATAAA
>CAZUDU010000090.1:0-6771 GCA_964619455.1 uncultured Faecalibacterium sp. | reverse complement strand
GAATCCCACTCGAAGATGCCAGCGATCTTGCCGGTGATCCACTCGTTGGACTGGTGAGCAGCGGTATCGCTGTTTGCACCGTAGTAGGTCTTCAGGTTCATCATGACGTGGCCATCGACCAGGCTCTTGATGAACTCGAAGCCGTCGATGATCTCCTCAGAAGAGAAGTTCAGAGTGGAGGTGACGGGGTCTGCCCACTCCTTGCCGTACTTGGACTCGAGATAGAAGACCATCAGGATCATACGGTCGTATGCGCCCAGGTGCAGGGGATAGTAATCATTGCCCAGCTTCTCCTGGAATGCCTTGCCGGCAGCCATCAGGTCGTCCAGAGTCTTGGGCACTTCGGTGATGCCAGCCTTGTTGAAGGTGGTCATGTTCCAGTAGAAGATACGGCCGGTCATGGAAACGGGCACGCACTGCTGGCTGTTAGCAACGTAGCAGGCTGCCAGAGGGCCGTCTGCCCACTGGGACAGATCGATGAAATCGGTCATGGTGTTCAGGTCCACGAACTTGCTGCCGTCCTTGGAGTAGTTGTACAGCCAGTTCCAGTTGATCTGGCAGACATCCTGTGCGTTGCCAGCGATGAAGGAAGCAGCCATCTTCTCTTCCCAGCCGGACCATGCTGCGAAGGTGGGCTCGACGGTGATGTTGTTGTGCTCACCCATGAAAGCCTTGATCGCTTCCTGATAAGCTGCGTGACGGGAGTCGCCGCCCCACCAGCTGATGCTCATGGAAACGGGGCCGTCGGTCAGAGCCAGATCCTCAGCGGGAGCAGCAGTGGAAGCTGCAGCAGAGGAAGCGGTGGAAGAAGCGGTGTTGGAAGAACCGCCACAGGCAGCCAGCAGACCGGCAGCGCCCACAGCGCCGGTAGCCATCAGGAAGTTGCGACGAGAAATTGCCTTGCTCATTTTGTTCTCCTCCTAATAGAAAACATCTCAAAGAACGGAGGCTCTGCACTGCACTCCGTTGTATACAAATATGATAACAAAAGATGCAAAAAAAAGAAAGAGGAATTTTGTAGGGATACGAGAAAAAAACGAACAAATATTGCTCTTATTTTTGCGTGCAAATTGACGCTGTTGCCGAAATGAATAAACTTGCACGGAAAAACTGTGCAACTTGTATACTTCAATGTTTTGCATAGAAAACCGGGAAGTATCCCGGGCAGAACGCCTGATTTTGCAATGATTCTGTAAACATTTCGATTTTTTGGCATGGGTAGGTCTAACTTTTTGTGCCGGGAAACCCGGCACAGGGGTGGGGGAGGATCAAAATCAACTGATATATCAATATCGCAAAAAATGTTCGTAACGGTCGAGTTGTGATATATCAGTTTCCGCATGGAATCGTGAAACAAAAACACATAAATTGATATATCAGTGCAGGGTGGGCCGAAAAGCCCGGCCGGGAACTGCGCCGGGCTGTATACAAGACGGCACCAAAAAGTCCCCCTGCCGGATCCCGAACGGACCCGGCAGGGGGACGAAACGATTTACTCGGACTGTTTTGCAGCGTAGAATGCGCGCTGTTCGCGGAAGTAGCACTGGGGGCACATACTGACGTACTGGACGTCGTTCTCCAGATCGATGGCGACCTGTTCGCCTTCAAAGACGAACCGCCCGTTCACCTTGCGGCAGTTGCAGATCGCTTTGCGCCCGCACGAGCAGATGGTCTTCATCTCCTCGATGGAATGCGCCAGCTCCAGCAGTCGGGTGGAACCGGGGAAGCCCTTGAGCGAGAAATCGGAACGCAGCCCGTAGCAGATGACCGGGATGTTCAGATCCACCGTGACCAGAAACAGCTGTTCTGCCTGCTCCGGGGTGAAGAACTGGCTCTCGTCGCACAGCACACAGGCCAGCGGCTGTGCGGCATCGTTTGCCTGCTGTACGGCCTCGAACACGTTCAGCTCAGCGGGCACCAGCAGGTCTGCCTTGCGGCGCACGCCCAGCCGGCTGACCAGCTCGCCGCCGCCCTTGGTGTCGATCTGCGGTTTTAAGATGAACACGCGCATGCCCTGCTCTTCGTAGTTGTGGGCGACCTGCATCAGAGCGGTGCTCTTGCCGCTGTTCATCGCGCCATAGCGAAAATACAATTTTGCCATCGGGCTGAAAACTCCTTTGTTGGTTTGATGATCGCGCAGCAGGATCAGTCCTGATTGCGCAGGCGGTAGCCAAGGCTCATCAGGCTGTCGCCGAGGTGGACGTTCTCCACCACGACCTCCGGGTACGGCACCGACAGGTCATAGTGGGAGAAGTTCCAGAAACCTTCGATGCCCAGCTCCACCAGCCGTCCGCTGACCTGACGTGCGCCCTCGCGGGGAACACAGAGCACCGCCACCTTGGGGTGGTACTCGGCGCAGAACTGCTCCAGCTCGCTGATGTGGCGGATCTGGATGCCGCTGATCTCGTGCCCGACCTCATTCTCAGCCACATCAAAGGCGGCAATGAGCTTGTAGCCGTTGGTGTCGGTGGTGATGAAGCGGCTGACTGCCTTGCCCAGACGGCCGCAGCCGATCAGGATGGTGGGCAGACGGTCACCGTTGCCGAACAACAGCTCTTCCAGAATGGAGAGCAGGTTCTCGACCGAGTAGCCGATGCCCTGACGACCATTCACATCACCAATGCAGTTGAAGTCCTGCCGCACCTGAGAAGCCGTGGTGCCCATCTGTGCAGCCAGCTCACGGGAGGAGATGCTGGAGATGCCTTCGGCCTTTAAGGAGCGCAGGTAACGATAATATTTCGGAAGCCGCTTGATAACGGGAAGCGATGCCTTTGCGGGGGTGTTCATGCGTAAAAACTCCTTTCTCTCAAAAGGCGCAGCCACCCTGCCTTCACTCAGGATGCTGCGGGAAATCCATCCTTGAAATTATAAAGTCAATTATATAAAGTATACAGCACCAAAAGAGAATGTCAAATCCTTATCGATGATTTTTTAAAAAATTATGAAAAAATAAGCAATTTCTTTGCCGGAACAAAGCCGTATAACCTCCCTCTGTGCGGGGAAAACTGGACACGCAGGGCGGCGCCGCTGCCCGGAAAGGGAAGAAGCTATGCCGGAAGAAAAATACGACCGCACCGAACAGGAGCGGCTGGAAAAAGAGCAGCTCGAAGATCTGGGCACCGTCTACCGCACCAGGGGTGCCCACGCCATCCATTGCCTGACCGTGGTGGGGCAGATCGAAGGCCACATGGAAGCGCCGCAGGGGCAGAAAACGACCAAGTATGAGCACGTCATCCCGCAGTTGGTCGCCGTGCAGGAGGATCCTCAGATCGAGGGGCTGCTCGTGATCCTGAACACGGTGGGCGGGGATGTAGAAGCCGGGCTTGCGCTGGCAGAGCTGATCGCCAGCGTCTCCAAACCCAGCGCAACGCTGGTGCTGGGCGGAGGACACTCCATCGGTATCCCGCTGGCAGTCAGTGCGCAGCGCAGCTTTATCGTGCCCACTGCGACCATGACCGTCCACCCGGTGCGCCATTCCGGCATCATCCTCGGGGTGCCGCAGACCATGCACTGGTTCGACCAGATGCAGCAGCGCATCACCGGCTTTGTGGCAGCACACAGCGGCATGACCGAGCGGCGCTACACGGACCTGATGCTCCATACCGGGGAACTGGTGATGGATATGGGCACGGTGCTGGACGGCCGCCGTGCGGTGAAAGAAAAGCTTATCGATGAGCTGGGCGGTGTGTCGGACGCGCTGAGCTGGCTGTATCAGGAGATCGAGGGGCGCTGACCCGGAGAAACTTTTTGCTTTACGTCTTGGCGCTCCCTTTGGGAGAGCTGGATTGGCGCGAAGCGGCAAGACTGAGAGGACGAGACTGAGGGAGCCGAAACTACGTCCCCAAAAACTTTTCAATATCACAACGATAGGTTTGCCATTTGCATTCTCCCGTGGTACAATAATAAAATCAGAAATTGTGTCCATCACAAAAGTGGGGAAGAAGACAGAATGGCAACGACAAAACGAAAAACAACGGCAAAGCGCGCAGCTTCCCGCCGGAAAAAGGCGGAACAGCGGCTCCCGGCGGGGCTGGGCACCCTGTTTGCAGGGCTTTTGCTGGTGGTACTCGCCTTTGTGGAGGGTGAATCTGCATGGAAGATGCTCCACGATGTCCTGTTCGGGCTGCTGGGCTGCGGCAGTTTTGTGCTGGGGGCGGCGGTGTGCTGCCTTGCGGTGCAGTATACCCGCGGCGAGGATCTGCTGGAGCGCATCTTCAAGCTGACGCTGGGGCTGATCTTTGCCTGCGGAACGGTCATCGTATTTTCCGACATCCAGCCGCAGGGGCTGTCTGCGTTCCAGATGGTGGCAGCGTGCTACCGCAACGGCGTGGACGCATGGCTGGGCGGCGGTGCGCTGGGCGCGGTGCTGGGCGGCACCCTGCTGCTGCTGTGCGGGCGTCCGGCGGCAAACCTGATCATGATCGTGCTGGCGCTGTGTGTCAGTATGTACATTTTTGACCGCACTCCGGCAGAGGTCTGGCAGTGGCTGTGTGCGGTGTTCAGCGGTGTCCATGCCCGCGGCGCGGCAGTCTATGAGCTGCACGCTCAGCGCCGTGCGGCCCGCGCCGGGCAGGAGCCGGAGGAGGAAGACCTGAACGGTGAGGACGAGCCTCTGGAGGAAGAACCGGAAGAGGAAGCCGGTTTCCGTCTGGGTCTGCCGGACTGGCTGCGCGGCATCCGCAGCTGGGGCCATCGCGTGACGGAAGAACTGGAAGGCGAGCTTGCCGGGCAGACTTCGGCCGAAGCAGAGCCGGCCCCCGTGCAGACTGCTGATCCGGCCGGCCCGGAGCTGACCCCGCCCATTGCACAGGTGCAGGTGAGTGCGGCGCGCCCGCGTGCAGCCTTTGATGTGGATCTTGGGCCGGATCATACCCCGGTCACCGAGGGCGGGAGCGAGCCGATCGAGCCGTTCATCCCCGGTCCCGGCGGCACCTTTGGCATGAACCCGCTGCGCAGCCAGACTGTGGTGAGCGCGGCGGCTCAGCCGGTCGTGCCGGATGCGGTCACGACTGCGGCGGCGGATTTCTTTACCGAAACGCCTGCCGCTGTGCAGGAGCCGGAGGAAGAGGATTTCGCGATGCCGCTGATGGCGCCGGAAGTGCCCATCGCTCCGGAAGCACCCGCGCGGGTCAGCGCCGAGAACGCGGTGGCAATGCGCTCTGTCCCGGACGAGGACGGCTGGATCAGTATTTCGGCCGAGCCGGTCAACGAGCAGGATATCAGTACGCTGGTGGCGGCGGCGATGGAAAAGCCTGCTGTCTCGGAGCAGGAGGCGGCTGCAGCCCCGCAGGAAGAGCCGGAACCGGTGGATACCTATCAGTATCAGTACCCGCCCATCGAGCTGTTTGAGAAATCGCCGGACGATGCCGACCCCAATGTGCAGGACGAGCTGAAGGCGAATGCGCAGAAGCTGGTGGATACGCTGGAAAGCTTCGGTGTGCGCACCCGTGTGCTGGATATCTCCCGCGGGCCGTCGGTCACCCGGTACGAGGTGCAGCCGATGGCAGGCGTCAAGATCAGCCGCATCACCTCGCTGGCGGACGATATCGCCCTGAACCTTGCAGTGGCGGATGTGCGTATGGAAGCACCCATCCCCGGCAAGCCCGCCGTGGGCATCGAGGTGCCCAACTACAAAAAGACCACGGTGTCCATCCGCAGCATCTTCGAGAGCCAGAGCTTTCTGCGCATGACCTCGCCCATGGGCATTGCACTGGGCAAGGACATTGCGGGCGTAGCGCAGGTGGCCGACCTGTGCAAGATGCCCCACCTGCTCATTGCGGGCAGTACCGGCAGTGGTAAGTCGGTCTGCGTCAACAGCATCATCATGAGCCTGGTGTTCCGTTCCAGCCCGGAGGATGTCAAGCTGATGCTCATCGACCCCAAGGTGGTCGAGCTGGCCGAGTACAACGGCATCCCGCATCTGCTGATGCCGGTCATCACCGACCCGCGCAAGGCGGCAGGCGCACTGGGCAGCGCTGTGCAGGAGATGGAGCGCCGCTACCGCCTGTTTGCGGAGAACAGCGTCCGCGATATCAAGTCCTTCAATAAGCTTGCGGCAGAAGACCCCATGCTGGAAAAGATGCCTTATATCGCCATCGTCATCGACGAGCTGGCAGACCTGATGATGGTCGTGGGCAAGGACGTGGAGGACTCCATCTGCCGCATCGCGCAGAAGGCGCGTGCCGCTGGTATGCACCTGATCGTTGCCACCCAGCGCCCCAGCGTGGACGTCATCACCGGTCTGATCAAGGCGAACATCCCCAGTCGTATCGCGTTCGCGGTGTCCAGTCAGGTGGACAGCCGCACCATTCTGGATGGTGCCGGTGCCGAAAAGCTTCTGGGTCAGGGTGATATGCTCTTTATGCCGGTGGGTGCCCCCAAGCCGACCCGTATCCAGGGCACCTTCGTGCGGGATGAGGAGATCAGCCGTGTGCTGGACTTCATCAAGCAGAGCGCTACCGTCCAGTACGACGAGGCGATGATCGCCGCGATGGAAAAGCACACCATTCAGGACGGCAAGAAGGGCGGCGGTGGTGCCGACAGCGACGAGGACTCCGGTTCTGACCCGATGTTCAAGCAGGCGGTCGAGGTGGTCATCGACGCAGGGCAGGCTTCCACCAGCCTGCTGCAGCGCCGCTGTAAGCTGGGTTATGCCCGTGCCGCCCGCATCATGGACGAGATGGAGCAGAAGGGCATCATCGGGCCCTACGAGGGCGCAAAGCCACGCGCCGTGATGGTCAGCCGCCAGCAGTGGCTGGAAATGAATCTGAA
>CAZUDU010000089.1:0-6782 GCA_964619455.1 uncultured Faecalibacterium sp. | reverse complement strand
ACGGCTGATCTTGCGAGAAGCAGTGTTCTTCTTCAGGACACCCTTAGCGCGAGCCTTGTCGATCGCGGAAACAGCAGCCAGGACGGTTGCGTCCTTGTCAGCGGCATTCGCATCGATGGCAGCGTCTGCCTTCTTGACGACTGTTTTCAGGTTGGTCTTAATGGCCTTGTTATGAGCCTGCTCTGCAGCAGCCTGCACGACACGGTCCTTCTGAGATTTAATGTTAGGCATTCGTTCCACCTCCTTGGCTACCTATCACAGTGCACCTTATCATATCATATTTGCCGTTCCAACGCAAGCATTTTTTTGAATTTTGTTTTAAAAAGTTTCGCTTTTCCCATACTTTGAGCAGAAAACGGGGCAAAAAGCCCCTTTTGAAAGGGGAAAAGCCAGAAGATGCGTTACAGTGATATGGCAGACGAGCTGTTCGGGGCTGAAAAAGAGGCGCTTCCGGCAGGGGTGCGGCTGGCAAGCGCAAAGCGCGGCGGGGTCACGGTCACACGGGTGGAAATCGCGCGCGAGGGGCTGGCGCGCCCGCGCGGACGGTATATCACGCTGGAGATGCCGAGCATGAGCGTGCTGGACGAGCGGGACGAAACGGTGATCGAGACCTGTGCGCAGGAGCTGCGGGCACTGCTGCCGCCGGAGGGGACGGTTCTGGTGGTGGGGGTCGGCAACCGGCGCATCACAGCGGACGCGCTCGGACCGCGCACAGTGCAGAAGATCCTTGTCACGCTGGACACCCAGCACAAGCTCCCGGTGCAGGGTATCCGCCCGGTGGCGGCAGTCGCACCCGGCGTTTCGGGTGTGACCGGCCTGACCCTGCTCCAGCTCGTGCAGGCACTGGTGCAGGCGGCCCGCCCGGCGGCGGTCATCTGCGTGGACAGCCTGTGCGGCTCCCAGAGCGGACGGCTGGGGCGGACGATCCAGTTCTCGGACAGCGGGCTGTTCCCGGCACAGGCGCAGAGCGCCAAGCGGCTGAGTGCGGCGGCGCTGGGGGTGCCGGTGATCTCGGCAGGCATCCCGACTGTGATGGAGTCGGACGAGGGTGCGGACCTTGTCATCACGCCCCGCGCGCTGGACAGTGTCATTGCGCACGGCTCGGCGTTGCTTGGCGCGGCGATCAACCGTGCACTGCAGCCAAGATTGAGCATTGCACAGCTGTGCTGGCTGACAAGCTGAACACATAAGATATAGGAGACGCAACGGAAAGGAGGGGGCGCGATGCGGAGCCGGGGCGCACTGCCGGAGCGCAGACTGGGGCAGATCATTCCCTTTGCGCAGGCGGCAGTGCTGTTTGGAGCGCTGTGCATCTTTGCCCGCAGCGCGGTGCTCATCGGTGCAATGGTGCTCGCTGCGCCGCTCTCCGCGGCACAGACGGCGCTCTGGCTGGCGCGGCGGGAGATAGAACAACAAGCGCCCCCGCCTGCCGCAGTGCAGCAGACAGAGCCGGAGCCGGAAGCTCTGCCGCAGCCGGAGACGGCGCCGCAGGCAGAAGCCGACGGGATCGAAGGGTATCTGGTTGAGCTGAAAGGCGAGGAGGAGCGCCCCGCAGATGCGGGCAAGGTGATCGAAAAGACCTATCCACAGGGGACCGGCGAGAAATATCTGACCTGCGGGGCAGGCAGCATCAAAAACAACACCAGCCAGCCGGCGGCAGCGCTTGCGGCAGAGCTGGAAGCACCGCTGCCGTTTGCGGTGGAAGCGAACAGCCCGGATCCGCAGGTGCTCATCATGCACACCCACGCCACCGAGGACTACCGGATGTCGGCAGGGCTGTGGTTCACGCCGGGGGACGGCGCGCGCAGCACCGACCGCAGCATCAATATGTGTGCGGTGGGGCGTGTGATGACCGATACCCTCAACGCGGCGGGCATCCATACCCTGCACGATGAGACCCTGAACGATTACCCCAGCTACACCGGCAGCTATGCCAACAGCCGTGCGGTGGTGCAGCAGTATCTGGCGCAGTACCCCAGCATCAAGGTGGTGGTGGATGTCCACCGGGATGCCATCGAGTCTGAGGCGGGGGCGCGCTATGCACCCGTGTGCACGGTGGGCGGGCGGCAGGCGGCGCAGGTGATGCTGATCTGCGGCTGCGACAACGGCGGCAGTGTCCGGCTGCCCGACTGGCGGCAGAACCTGCGGTTTGCTGCTGCGTGGGAGCGCAGCATGGAGCAGCTTTATCCGGGGCTGACCCGCCCGGTGCTGTTCAGCTACCGGTTCTACAATCAGGATCTGACCACCGGCAGTCTGCTGATCGAGATCGGCGGGCATGGCAACAACCTCAACGAAGCGCTCTATGCCGGGCAATTGGCGGCACAGGCACTTGCCAGCGCACTTTTGAGTTCTTGACGAACCGGGGCGGGCGTGCTATATTTAGGAGGTAAAAGCTACGATCGGGAAAAGTAGCGCAGAGCGAACGCCACAGAGAGCACGGCAAAGCTGAGAGCCGCGTGCGGACACTGCGTGAACGAACACCCGGGAGCTGCAAGCTGAACCCGGCTTTTGCCGCCAGTAGGTGCGCCGTATGTCCTGCGTTACAGGGACAGCGCTTTTTATGAGCGCGTGAGCGACCGGACACTTCCGGTAATTCAGGTGGCACCGCGGACATTACAAGACAGCTTGTTCGCCCTGAACTTTCAGGGCAAAAGCTGTCTTTTTATTTTATTTCGGAGGAAGATAACATGGAACGTACCGAGATCGTTTCGCTGTTCAAGAACACCCCTGCCGACGGCACCGAGCTGACCGTCTGCGGCTGGGCAAAGAACATCCGCGACTCCAAGAACATCGGCTTCATCGCCCTGTCGGACGGCGGCTGCTTCAAGACCCTGCAGGTCGTGCTGGAAGCAGGCAAGCTGGCAAACTATGATGAGGTCATCCACACTGGTCTGTACAGCAGCCTGCGCATCACCGGCAAGCTGATCCACACCCCGCAGGCAAAGCAGCCCTTTGAGCTGAACGCTGATAGTGTTGAGATCCTGGGCGACTGCCCCGCAGAGGAGTATCCCCTGCAGAAAAAGAAGATGAGCATGGAGTATCTGCGCACCATGCCCACCCTGCGCCCCCGCACCAACACCTTCAACGCCGCATTCCGTGTGCGCAGCGTTGCAGCATACGCCATCCACAAGTTCTTCCAGGAGCAGGGCTTCGTCTATGCACACTCCCCGCTGATCACCGCTTCCGACTGTGAGGGCGCAGGCGAGATGTTCCATGTGACCACGCTGGACATGGACAACCTCCCCCGCACCGAAGAGGGCGCTGTGGACTACACCCAGGACTTCTTTGAGAAGCCGGTCAGCCTGACCGTTTCCGGCCAGCTGGAGGCCGAGGCCATGGCAATGGCCTTTGGCAAGGTGTACACCTTTGGCCCCACCTTCCGCGCAGAAAAGAGCTTTACCACCCGCCACGCTGCGGAGTTCTGGATGATCGAGCCGGAGATGGCATTCTGCGATCTGAACGGCTACATGGACACCGCTGAGGCAATGACCAAGTACGTTATCCGCTATGTGCTGGACAACTGCCCGGACGAGATGGCGTTCTTCAACCAGTTCATCGACAAGGGTCTGATCGAGCGTCTGGAGCTGGTGGCAAACAGCGAGTTCGGCCGTGTCAGCTACACCGACGCCATTGAGATCCTGAAGAAGAACAACAAGAAGTTCCAGTTCCCGGTGGAGTGGGGCGCAGACATCCAGACCGAGCACGAGCGCTACCTGACCGAGGTGGTCTACAAGAAGCCGGTCTTCGTCACCGATTACCCCAAGGAGATCAAGAGCTTCTACATGAAGCAGAATGCCGACGGCAAGACCGTCGCCGCAGCGGATATGCTGGTGCCCGGCATCGGCGAGCTGATCGGCGGCAGCCAGCGTGAGGAGGACTACGACAAGCTCGTTGCCCGTATGGACGAGCTGGGTCTGGACAAGTCCGGCTACGACTGGTACCTCAACCTGCGCAAGTTCGGCGGCGTGGAGCACGCAGGCTACGGTCTGGGCTTCGAGCGCCTGATCATGTACCTCACGGGCATCCAGAACATCCGTGACGTGCTGCCGTTCCCCCGCACCGCTTACGGTTTCTAAGCAACAGACACAAGGGCTGCCGTGTAAAAGCGGCGGCCCTTTTTCAACAAGGAGACGAACCACTGTGGAAAACATTTCGCCCGCACTGCTGGACTGGTTCTGCAAAAACCAGCGCATCCTGCCCTTCCGCACCGACCCTAGCCCGTATCATGTCTGGCTGAGCGAGATCATGCTCCAGCAGACGCGGGTCTCGGCGGCGCTGCCCTACTACGAGCGGTTCCTCGCGGCGCTGCCGGATATCCCGGCGCTTGCGGCGTGCGAGGAAGAAAAGCTGCACAAGCTCTGGGAAGGGCTGGGCTATTACAGCCGGGTGCGCAACCTGCAAAAGGCGGCGCGCATCGTCTGCGAGCAGTACGGCGGCGAGCTGCCGGCGGACTATGCCGCCCTGCGTGCGCTGCCCGGCATCGGGGATTACACCGCCGGGGCGATCGCATCCATCAGCTTTGGCATCCCGGTGCCGGCGGTGGACGGCAATGTGCTGCGGGTGTTCTCCCGGCTGTACAACGATCCCGGTGTGATCACCGATCCGGCGGTGAAAAAAGCCTTTACGGTGCGGGTCATGGAGCACCAGCCCCCCGAAGCGCCGGGGGATTACAATCAGGCACTCATGGAGCTGGGGGCACTGGTCTGCGTGCCCAACGGCGCGCCCTTGTGCGGGCAGTGCCCGCTGGCAGGGCTTTGCCAGGCACGGGCGGCGGGCACCACCGATCAGCTCCCCCGCAAGGCGGCGCCCAAGCCCCGCAAGCTGGTGGATATGACGGTGGCGCTGGTGGAAAGCCCGGATGGTTTTTTGCTCCAGCAGCGCCCTGCCAAAGGGCTGCTGGCAGGGCTGTGGCAGCCGGTATTGTGGGAGGGTGCTGCCCTTGCGCCGGATGAAGTCGGTGCGGCGCTGGCAGCGCTGGGACTGGAAGGCACCGATGCGACCCCGCAGCCGGTGGAAAAGGCAAAGCACATCTTCAGCCACATCGAGTGGCACATGACCGGTTACCGCGTGTGTCTGCCGCGCCAGAACGCCCCGGCGGGCTTTGTCTGGGCGAGCAGGGAGGAATTGCAGACGATCTATACCCTTCCGGGTGCATTTCAGGCGTACAAAAAGTATCTGAAGTGAAATTTGTACAAATTGGTTGTAATTTTTGGTAGGAATGGGTATAATAACAGCAAGATGACCGGGATGCTGCGGCAGCTCGGTCGAATGGGGTGCTGCGTTGCTGTGCAGACAGCGCACTCCGAAAAAAGCTGAAACGTTGTTTCGACGGACAAAAGGAGTGGAACTTTTATGAAGAAATCCTATCTGATCGCTGTGGTCGCTGCGCTGGCAGCTGTTGCAGGTGCGCTGGCGGCTGTTGCAATTTATCTGCGCCGCCGTGAGAAGGAGCTGGACGAGTACGAGCGTCTGCTGTTCGGTGAGGACGATGTGGCAACGGTCGAGCCGGAAGCTCCCGCCGCAGAGCAGGAAGCACCTGCTGAGGACGCTGCGGAATAACAAAAAACGGCAATGAGGCGCATCGGCGGTCTTGGAAAAAGGCTGGCGCGGTGCGCCTTTTTGTTACATAGGAAAGGAATCACCATGAAGCGATTTTTGCTTTGGATCGTGGGCGTTGCGCTGGGCGTCGTGCTGATGCTCGCAGCGGTGATGGGGGTGAGCTACTCCTTTACCACGGTGGGCAGTCTGCCGGACGCAGCAGTGCAGTTCGGGGGCGCGGCGCTGGAGCAGAACGGCTACTGCTGGCAGATCCCGCTCATCGGAGGGAAGCTGGACAAGGTATTTGCGAACTCCACAACCCTGAATGTGCAGAAGCTGGGCACCCTGTATGACGCGCACCCCGCGCTGGAGCTGCCTGCATGGGCAGACTGCGGCACTATTACCATCCAGACGCAGGCCGGCAGCGTGGTCTTTGCGGGCACGCTGGAACAGTATCGGGATTTTTTGTTCCCGGAAAACGGGGAATACAAGGCACAGCTCACCCTCTGGCACGCTGCGGGCGAGGAAGGGTTGCTTGCGTTTGAAAGCGGCAGCACCGGCGAGCTGCGTAAGAACGCCGGGCTGGAGCGCCCGGCACAGCCCACCGGCTGGTATCATTATGCGTTCCGGTTCACCCTGCGGGCAGACGCGGTGGTGGAGTTCTCGGCACAGAGAGCCGAGCAGGGCGGTGTGGTCGGCGTGCGTATCTCCGGCATGACCGGCGATGCTGCGCCCACGATCGAGACGGATCTGGGCAATGTCCAGTGCCAGCGGTGTGAGAGCGGCTGGCGCGCCTACATCCCGGTCGCATACAATGCCTATTCCGGCGATCATGCGGTGAACATCACCATCGGCGGCGAAACGACCACCCACTCCGTCATCGTGCTGCCAAAGGACTTTGGCACGGTAGAGGTGGAAGCAGAGGAAGCTGCCTCGGAGCAGGCGAACGCGGAGTTCCGCAACACGGTCTGGGCGCTGTACGATGCCCCCGTGCGGGAAAAGATGTGGAAGGGCGGCTTTGTCTGCCCGGCAGAAAACAGCCTGACCCTTGTGGATTTCGGGCAGGTCAAGGTGGAAAACGGCGTGCAGGGCAGCCGCTCCAACTCGACAAAACTGTATACCATCCCCGGCGAGAGCTGCCGTGCGCCTGCAAACGGTGTGGTAGTGCTTGCCAAGGAGCTTGCCCTCACCGGCAATACGGTGGTCATCGACCACGGCTGCGGGGTGCGCAGCTACCTGTACGG
>CAZUDU010000088.1:0-6793 GCA_964619455.1 uncultured Faecalibacterium sp. | reverse complement strand
GTAATTTGATTCAAAAGCAGCTCCCCGAAAGACATTCCTTCGCAGAGGGATACCTTCCGGGGAGCGATTCGTTTTATATATGGAGTTAAATGAAGACGTCTGATCAATCCTGACCCAGCTTTTTCAAAGTGTCTTTGCGAATCTCTTCCCGCAGAGCGGTGAGGTAGGACGAAAAGGCGACCTTGTCATCGGCATAAGTTTTATTCAGCTCATATTCGCGTGGGATCCAGGTGGAGAGGTCGGAGATGTTATGCTGGACCAGTGCCTCCAGACCATCAATAGCCTTGTAGGTTTTCGCTTCCAGGGTCTGGAGGTCGTTCATTTCAGTGTAGAGCGAACGCATTTCATGTGCGGTCGCTTCCGGGAGGGAACTGACCCAGCGGGAGAGGAGATCTTCTTCTGTGCTTTCGTGCTCAGAGGTCTTTTCAAAGGTAGGAATATCACCGGTGAACGCTTCGCCAAGGTCGTGGATGATACACATCCGGATGACTTTATCCATATCGACATCGGGGAGTTCGTCTTTCAGGAAAAAGGCCATCAGGGTCATCATCCAACTGTGTTCCGCAACGCTTTCGTGGCGACCGTTTTTGGTGTAGCAGTGACGTGTGGTGTCCTTGAGCCGTTCTGCGATGCTCAAAGCGTCCAGTAGGGTGCGTGGTTCCATCGTAGTGTTCTCCCAAATGATTTATTTAAGGTCATTATAGCACAACCGTGGGCAGGAAGGATGTCGTATAGCAAAGATCCTATTTTGGACAAATAGCTGGACGGAGTGCATGAAAAAGGCTTCTGCCAGTACTTTAAGTACTTAAGAAAACCCGCCACACAGAACTTCTGCATGGGGGTTTGCAACTTAAGAGGAAAATATTAGCGCTCTGCAAACACGGCATCCAGTGCAGTACGTGCGGCGCGGATATTCTGTTCGCTGGTCTGCCACAGATCGAACTCCGAGAATCCCGGAAGACCCATGGGAACACCCTCGCGGCGGAAGATCATCCTGCTGTCCAACACCTGCTTACCGGAAAGATGGAAGGAGCACGCACCGGTCTGTGCTGCCAGCGCGGGGATGTTGGCGGCGGAGACACCGGCTCCGATCAGGATCTCGATGCCATCAGCACGTTCCACAAGCTGGCGCAGTAGATCGGCACCGACCGGGGCGCTGGCAGCCTGCCCGCTGGTAAGGATGGTGCAAAGCCCAAGCGCTTTGGCGGTTTCCAGTGCGGCGAAGGGGTCGCGGCAGACGTCAAAGGCGCGGTGCAATGTCAGTGCGATTGTGTGTCCGGCCTCTTCTGCGGCGCGGCTGGCGGCAGCGTAGATGGGGCGGAGAGCATCAGCATCCAGATCGCCGTCCGGAGTCAGAACGCCGGTCACGATGCCGTCTGCCCCTGCCAGAACAAGTTCTGTGGCGCACTGCTCCATCTGAGCCAGTTCGTAGCGATCGTAACAGAAATCGCCGAAGCGGGGACGAAGAAGTGCGCGCACCGGCAGACCGGTATCTTCTTTGACCTGACGCAGCAGGGCAAGGCTGGGGGTGGTGCCGCCGATCACAAGGTCGGCACACAGCTCCAAGCGGTCAGCGCCGCCTTTCTTTGCCGCAATGGCGCTGGCGGTGCTGTCAACACAGACTTCCAAAACAGGTTTCATAAGATCTCCTCCTGAACCGGAACGACCCGCAGAGCGGGATGCTGCTGCGGGTCGTTTGAATGGATCGTTAGTGGATGCTTGCAAGGAAGCGGACGAACCCGGCACGACCGGCCTCGTCCAGCTTGTAGACACCGGCATCGGTCAGGACCTCAGCAAAGACCTGACCGATCTCGTCCTGCAGGATGCTGTGGGCGTTCTGCGCAGAAAGCTCGGGGTGACGGGTCAGGATCTCCTGTGCCCACCCGGCGTGCTTTTGCAGATTTTCAGGGTAGTCTGCGGTGGGGGTGCGCTGTACCAGAGCCGTCTCCAGCGCGGCCATCTCGCCCTTGAGACGGCTGGGCAGAACAGCAAGACCCATGACCTCGATCAGGCCAATGTTCTCCTTCTTGATGTGGTGCAGTTTAGCATGGGGGTGATACACACCCAGCGGATGCTCCGGAGTGGTGATGTTATTGCGCAGTACCAGATCCAGCTGGTACTTGCCGTCCCGCATCCGGGCGATGGGGGTGATGGTGTTATGCGGCTCGCCCTCGGTCTGTGCAAAGACGAAGCAGCTCTCATCGGTATAACCCCGCCATGCGGTCAGGATCTTGTCTGCCAGCTCGACCAGACGCGCATCGTCCGCACAGGTCAGGCGGATACAGCTCATGGGCCAATGTACGATGCCGGCCTCGACATCCTCAAAGCCGGGGAAGGCCCATTCCTTTTCAATAGGGGCCTTTGCCATTGCGAATTCGTAATGGCCGCCCTGGAAGTGGTCGTGGCTCAGGATGCTGCCGCCTACGATGGGCAGGTCGGCATTGCTGCCCACAAAGTAGTGGGGGAACTGCGCCACAAAGTCCAGCAGCTTGCGGAAGGTGGCGCGCTCGATCTTCATGGGGGTGTGTTCATTGTTGAACACGATGCAGTGCTCGTTGTAGTAGACATAGGGACTGTATTGCAGGTTCCACGCGCTGTCGTTGATGGTCAGAGGGATGATGCGGTGGTTCTCACGCGCGGGGTGGTTCATCCGACCGGCGTAGCCTTCATTCTCCACACAGAGCTGGCACTTGGGGTAAGCGCTCTGGGGTGCGAGCTTGGCAGCGGCGATCGCCTTGGGATCCTTTTCGGGCTTGGAAAGGTTGATGGTGATATCCAGATCGCCGTAAGCGGTGGCAGTGACCCACTTCAGATCCCGCTTGATGCGGTAGCGGCGGATATAGTCCGTGTCCTGACTGAAACGGTAGAACCAATCCGTGGCGGCTTCCGGGCCTTCGGTCTCGTAACGCTCTTCAAAGTTGGCGCGCACGATGCTGGGGCGCGGGGTCAGAACACCCATGAGCTTGGTGTCAAACAGATCCCGCGCAGTGGAGTTGTCCTCGCAGACACCGCGTGAAACAGCGTCCTCGACCAGATCGGTCAGGATGTGTTCCAGATCGGTATAATAGACCTCGCCCTCCGGCTCAGTGAAATCGTCCAGATGCAGGGTCATGAGGAGCTGGTTGCGGATGTAGAGCTCGTCATCGGGCAGGATCAGGCCGGTGTCCAGACCATAGTTGATGAGCTGCTGAATCGCGGTAGAGATCACAGCACAGCACCTCCCTCCGGGCGGATGCTCAGCACGTGGCAGCGGCCAGCACCGAGGATGGCTTCCATGTTCGCCTTGAAATCGCTCAGCAGCTCTACCGGCACAAAGGCCTGAATGGTGCCTGCGAAGCCGCCGCCGTGGACACGGACAGCGCCCTTGCCGCCGAGGAAGTGCTTGGCGGCGGCGATCGCCACAGCGACCTCTTGGTGCTCTTTGTACCCGGCGGGGATGACATTCTGCAGGTACTCCCAGCTGCTGTTGCCGGACTCGGTGACCAGCCGCAGGAAGGTTTCAAAGTCATCGCGGCGCAGCGCGTCCACCTGGGCGGCAACACGGTCGTTGTCAGCATAGATGTGGAAGGCGCGCAACACGGCGCGATCGCCGCACTGTGCACGGCACTCCGGGATCGCGGCAAGGAAAGTCTCGAACGGGACATCCCGAAGAACCTCACCGCCGCAGACAGCAGCCACGCCGCGGCAGTCTGCAGGGATCGCGGCATATTCATCGGTCAGGTCAGCATGATCTGCACCGGAATCCAGAATGCAGAGCGCCAGACCAGCCTTGGAGAAATCGACCGTGACCGGCTCAACGATGGGGTTCGCGTTGTCTGCAAAATCAATGGTGATGATGTTGCCTACGCTGGATGCCATCTGATCCATCAGGCCGCAGGGCTTGCCAAAGTAGACGTTCTCTGCCCACTGGCCGATCTGTGCGATGGCGATGGGGGAGACCTTTTCGGTAATGAAGCAGTCGTTGAGGATGACGCCGATCAGCACCTCGAACGCAGCCGAAGATGAAACACCGCTGCCCTTGGGCACGTTGGAGGAAATGTAGATATCAAGACCGGAGAGCGCTGCACCGCGCTGTGCAAAGGCGGCGCATTCACCGCGCAGGATGGAAGCGCTGGTGTTCTCTTCTTCCTTGCGGGGAGCAAGATCTGCAAGATCAATGACGCACAGATCATAGCCCTCGCTCTGGACACGCAGCTGGTTCAGACTGTTGGGGGCGGCAGCGGCGATCATATCAATGTTGACACTGCCCGCCAGAACTCTGCCGTGCTGATGGTCGGTATGGTTGCCGCTGAGCTCAGTGCGGCCCGGTGCACTGTACAGCCCGGCCTGCGCGTGGCTGCCAAAGGTGTTCTCCAGACCATCCAGAACAGCGGCATACCGCGCAGCCTGCACAGGGGTCTGTTCGGGAGAACAGCAGTAGAGCGAAGCAAGGCGCGCGGCGTGGGTGCCCGCGGCGAGCTCCTGCCTCCAGACGGAAACGGATTTCATCATAGAAAAGATCCTCCTCTTGACAATGAACGGATGCCAAAACAAAACCGCATAGAGAAAGCGGCGGTGTGAACTTGTCTGTATCTCTATAATATAAGATATCCTGAGGAAAGGCCATGTATTATTGTTGCTCTAGGATGAAAAGTTGCCAATCGCAGACCGGGGTAAAGTGAAAGAGATTCAGGCGGAAAAAATAAATTAGAAAGCAAGAAGGAGGAAAACGTTGTGGATATTTGCTAACTTTGCCCCAAAAGGGCAGGGGTGACAAAAAATGAAAACAAATGGATTATTGCGCTTTGCACAAAAACAAAAGCGCCGTATCTGGCAAAATGCCGATACGGCGCGAAAAGAAGAGAAAAAGGCTTATTGCAGAAGCTTGCGGCGTGCGTGCAGGACGTCGACGACAAGAGCGATATATCTGTCCCGGAAAGCATTGCACTCTTCCAGAACGATCAGCTCCATCAGGTGGTGGAGAAATGCATTGAGCACAGAGAGCTTTAAAGAACGCATGACGGATGACCTCCAACATTATGAATAAAGAAAAATGCGGAAAACACTTGCGGGTTGATCTTCTTGATGCTATTATATAACCAAACGAGACGAAATGTTAGGATTATATCCCTGAATTAATAGGAGAAAATCGTCATGATAGATGAAAACGGAATGTGGAGCACGAAGGTCGCTTCGGATGGAAGAGAGCTGGTCAGGATCGGCACGCCGGAGTTTCCGGTGGAGATGTTCGGGATGCCGGAATGCACAAGCCGTGTGCAGGAAGTGCCGTGGCACTGGCACGAAGAGATGGAGATCAATGTTGCCATTGATGAGGGCGAGATCATGATGGCGGACGGCAAGAGCTTCCATACAAAGCCCGGCCAGGGATTGTTTGTGAACGGCGGTGTACTGCATGGCGCAAGAGGGGAGCGGGAGAACAGTGTATTCCGGCACTATTCGCTTGTGTTCCATCCTTCGGTCATCGGCGGGGCTTCGGGCAGTGTGTTCTGGCAGAAATATCTCGGCCCGCTCATCAGTGCACCGGAGGGGCGGTGTGTCCTGCTGACAGGGGACAGCGAATGGGAAAAACAGGTGCTTACCCATTTTGAACATATCCTGCGGCTGTGGCAGCTCAAGCAGAGCGGGTATGAGTTTACCATCCGGGCAGAGCTGTCCCAGATCGTTCTGCTTTTGGTCAACAACTGCTTGCAAAATTCTCCTGCACCTTCGGAGCGGGAGCTGCGCGATGCAGAGCGCATCAAGAAGATGGTGGATTTTGTGCGCTTTCATGCAGACGAGCCGATCACGACCGAACAGATCGCGCGCAGCGCGGCAGTGAGCGTGAGCGAGTGTTTGAGGTGTTTTCACCGGATGCTGGGGCTGACCCCGAAGGAATATCTGCGCCAGCACAGAGTACGGCACGCCGCGACTCTGCTCGAGCAGACGAACAAATCGGTTTCTCAGATCGGTGCAGAATGCGGATTTGAGGATATGAGTTATTTTGCAAGGATCTTCCGCGCAGAAAAAGGCTGTACGCCGACCCAATACCGCGAGCATCAGAAGAAAAGCCGATGAAAAGACATTGCAAAAAGCGGAATGAATTCTCGATGCAGCGACAAGAATTTGTTATACTCCTAAAAATGCGTCAAAAGTGAAAGAAATCTGACGCAAATTAGGGGATGTAAAGACCGGGCTGGATTTTGTAAAATGAAAGAGCGGAAGGGCTTTCTCCATAATTGCTCCTAACGCTGGAAAAGCGGTCAGTTGGACGATAGCTGACCGCTTTTTCTTTTTATGCAAAAAAATGCCCGCCGCATCCTTGTGCGGCGAGTGTTTTGAACAGGTGCTTTTAGTGTCCGGCAACGCTGGGGATCTGCTGTAAAGCAAAGCGATCATCCTGCGAAGCATCCGGGTACTTGGTGCGGTCGACCTTGCTCAGGAATTCTGCAAGAGGGCGCACCCACAGGCCGCCATCCCCGTAGAGCTTGCGGTAAACAACGACCGGTTCTTCGGTCTCGCAGTCGCGTGCGATGGCTTCCACAAGGTAGTAGTCGCCTTTGAAATGACGGTAGACCCGTCCGATCT
This sequence comes from uncultured Faecalibacterium sp., assembly GCA_964619455.1. Lineage (GTDB taxonomy): Bacteria > Bacillota > Clostridia > Oscillospirales > Ruminococcaceae > Faecalibacterium. The sequence goes on along the minus strand of CAZUDU010000088.1, from coordinate 229 downwards.
GGAGCTCTGGCATGATACGCCTCCGTTCGATTTAAATAAAGTGCGGATGCCTTTATTCTAACCGCCGGGTGCGGCTTGTCAAGTGGAGGAAAACCAGAGCTTTGTGAGAAGGAACGCGCTCTTTGCAAAAAAAACGAAAAGCTATTGACATTTGATGCATGCTTTGCTAAAATGATGAAGTACTTGCAGGGTTCGTATATCGGTAATACAACGGCTTCCCAAGCCGTGA
>CAZUDU010000087.1:0-6794 GCA_964619455.1 uncultured Faecalibacterium sp. | reverse complement strand
GGCAGCTTTTTTTCCATCATGATCCGGCGATCCTGCAGATCCGAAAGGTTTTGGATGGAAGTGGTCATAATTATTTGGTCTCCATAAATACGTCAACAACAGCCTCATCATCGTCCTGATTGACATAGATGGTATAGGTGCTGCCGCTGAGCTTGATATCGTTCTCAAAAGCGTGGATCTGCAGCTTGGAGCCGGCGAGCTGGCTCTGGCTCAGGGGGCCGGTGTAATGTGCGTAGAGGCAGTTCTTTACGCGCAGAACAGCGTCCATGTGGTAGTTCGGCTCCATCTTGGAGATGAACTGGGTCGCCTGCTGCATCATATAAAGCTCCGGAGCGTGGTCAGGGCCGGTACCGATCACCAGTGCCTGCACCAGCGGGCCGATGGGCTGTGCATTGTTGCTCTTGATAAAATTCTGCATCTGGGTCAGCACCAGACCAAGGTTGCCGAATTCTTCCGGCTGGAGACGGCGGGAAAGAACGTTGGTGAGCTTCAGGGTCTTGTTTTCCGCAACTTTGATTTCGTTCATAATGAAGTACCTCTATCCTATTTTATTTCCTCATGCACCGAGGATGTTGTCAGGAACTGCTGCAATGCCGCAGTTCCCTTGCGGGGAAAAGTCAGAACGGATAAAATGTGCCCGGAGCTGTAAAGCTGCCGGGCACACCATAAAGAGACATTCTCATCCCTCCGGAAACGCCGGAGAGGGAAGCAGGATGGATTCGCCGTGTGCTCCAAGCGTTCAGCTCAGACTCCACGGGCGGTTCCGGCAGTGCCCATACCGGACAGAACCGACGGAGCGGATCAGTAAGTGATCGACTCGTCGTCATCCTCCTCTTCCACGATGGGAGCAGCGACCTGCTGGACAGGTGCGCTCTTTTTGCGGAAGATACCCTGCTGCATATCCCACAGCTCGCGGTACTTGCCGTTCAGGGCAAGCAGCTCGTCGTGATTGCCGCGCTCCACGATCTTGCCGTGATCCATCACAAGGATCATGTCGCAGTCGCGCACGGTGGACAAACGGTGTGCAACGATCAGCATCGAACGGTCTGCAAGCTGGTTGTAGATCATGTCGAAGATGATGTTCTCGGTCGCAAAGTCAAGGTTGCTGGTAGACTCGTCCAGAATGTAGAGGTTGGAGTCCTTCAGGAATGCGCGCGCCAGAGCGATGCGCTGCTTCTCACCGCCGGACAGACCGTTGCCGGCCTCTTCCAGATAGGTGTGGTACTGCAGCGGCAGGTGGCGGATGAACTCGTGTGCATCCGCCTTCTTGGCGGCTTCCTTGACCTCATCCAGCGTCGCGTCCATGCGGGAGATGCGGATGTTGTCGTAGATGGTCTTGCTGAACAGCTCGATGTTCTGCGGCACATAGGAGATCGCACGGCGGACGGAAGAGTTGGTGTACTCGTGCAGATTGACACCGTTCAGGTCGATCTCACCGCTTTCCGGCTCATAATACTTGAGCAGGAGCTTGGTGATGGTAGACTTGCCGGAGCCGCTGCTGCCCACCAGCGCGACCTTCTTGCCTGCCGGGATGGTGAAGCTGACATGATCCAGAGCGGGGGAGCGGTTGCCGTAGCGGAAGGTGACGTCCTTGAACTCGATGTCGCCCTCGATCTTTTCCAGATCGGTCTGCTCCTCGCCTTCGGCGGTGCTGTACTCGGAGGGGTAGTCCATGATCTCGGTCAGACGCTTCATGGAGATGGTCGCCTCCTGGATCTGCATCTGGAGACCGATCAGGTTGCTCAGGGGGGAGGTGAAATAGCTGGACAGGGTGCTGAACGCCATAAAGCCGCCCAGCGTCATCTCGCCGTTCAGAACCTGGCTGATGCCTACATAGGTGGTCAGCATGCTGAAGCCGGTGGAGATGAAGGAGGAGATCAGGCTCTGAGAGGTGCTGATCTTGCTGGAGCGCAGGCCGATCTTCAGGCTCTTGATGTACTCACGTTCGAGGTTTTCCAGCTCGGTCTCCTCATTGGCGTTGCACTTGACTGTCTCGATGCCGCGCAGACTTTCGATCATCTGGCTGTTGAGCGCAGCAGACTGTGCCATGCTCTCTTCGTTGATCTTCTTATAGGGCTGCTTGTAGACGATCACCAGCAGGATGCTGACCAGCGCCATGAACAGCGAGATGGAGAAGAGCATTGCATTCATCCGGAACAGGATGATACCGGTGATGACAGCCATCGAGATATCCATCACAAGGCTCAGCGCGATGCTGGTGAAGATGGACTTGATGGTGTTTGCATCCGAATAACGGGTGGTGATATCGCCGGTCTTGCGGGTGGCAAAGAACTTCATGGGCAGCTTGAAGATGTGCCCGAAGTAGCCCAGCATCAGCGGGATATCGATCTTGATGGATAGGTGGATCAGCACCCATTGGCGCACAAAGCCGATCAGGGTGCTCGTGATGCTCACCATGCTGAACACGATGATCAATGTCACGAGCAGGTTGTCCAGGCCGTATGGCAGAACCTCGTCCATCAGGATCTTGTTGAACATCGAGGAAGCGATGCCGAGGATGGTCGTGATGATCGAACTGAGGATCGCATAGAAGAACAGCTTCTTCTGCGGCAGCAGCAGATCGATGTAACGGCGGATCATGCCGCCCTGCTTGACCTTGCCGCCCTTGAACTCCGAGGTGGGGTTGAGCAGCAGCAGAACGCCGGTAAAGTTCTTATAGAACTCGTCCAGAGAGATCTTTTTCAGCTCGGTGCCGGGGTCGCCGATGATGACGTAGTCCTTGCACTTGTGCTTTTTGGTCTCGTCCTTGGCAAGCTCTGCCTCCTTGAGCATATGCTTGCGGCGCTCGGTGTCGTCCTTGATGGTGGTCTTTTTAAAGACGACCACAAAGTGCGCCAGACCCTGATCGGTGATGACCTGTGCGATGCAGGGCAGAGAGAAGTCGCTCAAAAAGTTTTCGCGGTCCACGCGGACGGCTGCGGTGGTAAAGCCCAACTCATTGGCAGCTTTTTGCAGACCTACAAGGTTTGTGCCCTTCAGATCGGTCCCCATCATGTCGCGCAGACGGGTGATCGTGATCTCCTTTTTGTAGTGCAGGCACACCATTGCGAGGCAGGCAGCTGCACAGTCGGTCGTGTCGTGCTGCTGAACATAGGTATAACGCATAGATGTTTCCTTTGATCTGAATGTATTCAAACAACAGCAGGACCAGCCGTTGCCGGTGGGTCGGACTGTTTATTTGCGGATAAGAAAAACGCGCTCCCATCCATTGACCCGGAGCGCATGCCTTTGGAGCTGCTGACATTTCTTCTGAAAATTCTTGCAAAACCCTCAGAAAGCATATTAAAAGTATATCACAACGTATGGGTATCTTCAAGGGTATCTTTTTGAACAACTGGTGAAACTTGGGTTGGATATTTCCAGGAATGATGCGGTTTTTTGCCGTTTTTTGCAAAGAAAAAAGCGATGAGGTGAAACCTCATCGCTTGACTGGCGCCTCTTGCCTGACTCGAACAGGCGACACCCTGATTAACAGTCAGGTGCTCTAACCGACTGAGCTAAAGAGGCAGATCACATTGCTGTGCTGCGAGATGTATTATACATCAGTTGAGCCTCTTTTGCAAGTCTTTTTTGAAAAAACTTTCTCTTTTTGAAAAAATATAAAAACCGCCCGGCAGCGGTCAGGTGCTGACCATTGCCGGGCGGCAGAAAAACAGGGGGTGCAGCTTACTTCAGCTTGCTCTTGGCCTTCATGCGCTGCTCGTGGTTCAGGATCTGCTTGCGGATACGCAGGTTCTGCGGGGTGACTTCCAGCAGCTCGTCCTGTGCCAGGAACTCCAGAGAAGCCTCCAGGCTCATCTTGCTGACCGGGATCAGGCGCAGAGCATCGTCCGAGCCGGAAGCGCGGGTGTTGGTCAGGTGCTTGGTCTTGCAGATGTTGACATCGACGTCCTCGCCGTTGGCGGTGTAGCCGATGACCATGCCCTCGTAGACCTTCTCGCCTGCGCCAATGAGCAGGGTGCCGCGCTGCTGTGCGTTGAACAGACCGTAGGTGACGGATTCACCGGTCTCAAAGCTGACCAGAGAACCGGTAGAACGGTTGGCGATCATGCCGGCCCAGACGTCGTAGCCGTCAAAGATCTGGTTGAGCACGCCCTCACCGTGGGTATCGGTCAGGAACTGGTTGCGGTAGCCGAACAGGCCGCGGCTGGGCATCCGGAACTCCAGACGAACGCGGGTGTCGCCCAGTGCTTCCATCTGCTGCAGGATCGCCTTGCGCTGGCCCAGACCGGTCATGACAGCACCCTGATACTGGGTGGGAACGTCGATCACAACGTGCTCCATCGGCTCGTAGGTCTTGCCGTCGATCACCTTGGTCAGAACGTGCGGGGGAGAGACCTGCAGCTCGTAGCCCTCGCGGCGCATGGTCTCGATCAGGATGGACAGGTGCATCTCGCCGCGGCCCATGACGCGGAAGGAGTCGGTCGTGGGGGAGTCCTCGACCTTCAGAGCAACGTCCTTCAGCAGCTCCTTCATCAGACGGTCACGGATCTGACGGCTGGTGACGTACTTGCCTTCACGGCCGGCAAGGGGGCTGTCGTTGACCGAGAAGGTCATCTCAACGGTAGGATCGTTGATCTTCAGGAAGGGCAGCGGCTCCACGTTGGAAGGATTGCACAGGGTGTTGCCGATGTTGACATCCGGCAGACCGGAGAATGCAACGATATCGCCTGCGGTGACATTGTCGCAGGGGACGCGGCCGTTTGCCTGGAAATCATACAGCTTGGTCAGGCGGCCGCGCATCTTCAGATCGGGGTTGTGCCAGTCGCAGACCTGCACTTCCTCGCCGATGCGGGCGGTGCCGTTCTGGATGCGGCCGATGCCGATACGGCCGACGAACTCGTTGTAGTCCACCGAGGAGACCAGCATCTGGAAGGGGGCCTCGGGGTCGCCTTCCGGCGGCTGAACGGTGTTCAGGATGGTGTCGAACAGGGGCATCAGGTCGGTGCCGGGCACATCCGGGTCGAGGCTTGCGGTGCCTTCGCGGCCGCAGCAGAACAGCATGGGGCAGTCCAGCTGCTCGTCGCTTGCGCCCAGATCCATCAGCAGGTAGAGCACCTCGTCGATGACTTCCTTGATGCGGGCATCCGGGCGGTCGATCTTGTTGATGGCGACCACCAGGCTCAGGTTCTGCTGCAGAGCCTTCTGCAGAACGAAACGGGTCTGGGGCATGCAGCCCTCAGCAGCGTCCACCAGCAGCAGAACGCCGTTGACCATCTTCAGAACGCGCTCGACCTCGCCGCCGAAGTCTGCGTGGCCCGGAGTGTCAACGATGTTGATCTTGACACCCTTGTAGGTGCAGGAGCAGTTCTTGGCAAGGATGGTGATGCCGCGCTCACGCTCGATGTCGCCGCTGTCCATGACGCGGTCGGCAACGACCTGATTGTCGCGGAAAGAACCGCCCTGACGCAGCATTGCATCGACCAGCGTGGTCTTGCCGTGGTCAACGTGAGCAATGATAGCGACGTTGCGCAAATCGGTACGAACCATAAAAATACAACCTCTCTGTTAGTTGAAAAGCTTATAAAAAATAAGAACGAATGTCATACGAAGTGATTTTATAACAGGACGGGTGGTTTGTCAAGATTGTATAAAAAATTTTTCGAGCTTTCGGCGTTTTGCCCGAGAAAATGTTGGGATTTTGGGCGGCGTGTACCTTTAAAATGTGTTATACTGAAAACACACAGGGATCGTAGGAGGTGTTATTGGATGAAGATCACGTTTTTGGGTGCGAACCACGAGGTGACCGGGAGCTGTACCTTGCTGGAAGCGGCGGGGCGGCGCATCCTGATCGACTGCGGCATGGAGCAGGGGAAAGATATGTACGAGAACCAGCCCATCCCGGTGGCGCCGGGGGAGATCGATCTGGTGCTGGTGACCCACGCACACATCGATCACACCGGGCTTGTGCCGCTGCTGGTGCGCAACGGCTTTGGCGGCAGCATCTATGCGACCATCCCTACCATGGCGCTGTGCAGCATCATGCTGCGGGATTCGGCGCATATTCAGGAATTTGAAGCCGAGTGGAAGAACCGCAAAGCGAAGCGTTCCGGTGCGGACCCGGTGGAGCCGATGTACACGGTGCAGGATGCTCAGGCGGCGATGGAGCAGTTCGTTGGGGTGGAATATGACCGCCGCGTGGAGCTTGCTCCCGGCATCGAAGCACGGTTCGTGGACGTTGGGCATCTGCTCGGCTCGGCCAGCATCGAGCTGTGGGTGACCGAGAACGGTGCAGCGACCAAGCTGGTCTTTTCCGGTGATATCGGGAACCTGAACCAGCCGATGCTCAAGGATCCTACCTATATAAAAGAGGCGGACTATGTGTTCATGGAGTCTACCTACGGCGACCGAACCCACGGCGGCCGCCCGGACTATGTGGGCGAGCTGGCAAAGATCCTGCAGCGCACCTTTGACCGGGGCGGCAATGTGGTCATCCCCAGCTTTGCGGTGGGGCGCACGCAGGAGATGCTCTTCTTTTTGCGTACGATCAAAGAGCAGGGGCTGGTCAAGGGGCACGGGAACTTCCCGGTGTACATCGACAGTCCGCTCGCCATCGAAGCGACCTGCATCTTCAAGGATACCGACCCTGCCTGCTTTGACGCCGAGTCCCGCGCGCTGCTGGCGGCGAGCATCGACCCCATCGGGGTGCCGGGGCTGAAGGTCAGTGTGACCAGTGATGAATCCCGCGCGATCAACACCGACCGCACGCCCAAGGTCATCCTTTCGGCAAGCGGGATGTGCGAGGCGGGGCGCATCCGCCACCATCTCAAGCA
>CAZUDU010000086.1:3851-6800 GCA_964619455.1 uncultured Faecalibacterium sp. | reverse complement strand
CCGCGGGCACGCATGGAGGTGAACGCCTCGTGGCCCGGGGTATCGAGGAAGGTGATCAGGCTGTCGTTGACCTTGACCTGATATGCACCGATCGCCTGGGTGATGCCGCCGGCCTCGCCTGCGGTGACGTTGGTCTTGCGGATGGCGTCCAGGATACTGGTCTTGCCGTGGTCAACGTGACCCATAACGCAGACGACCGGGGGACGCTCGACCAGATCCTCCTGTGCGTCCTCCTCCTGGGTGAACAGACGCTCTTCGATGGTCACATGCACCTCATGCTCGACCTTTGCGTGGAACTCCTCTGCCAGCAAAGAAGCAGTATCAAAGTCGATGACATCGTTGATGGCATGCATCTCGCCCATCTGCATGAACTTTGCGATGACCTTGCCTGCCTGCTGCTTGAGTCGGCTTGCCAGCTCGCCGACCGTGATCTCGTCCGGGATCAGGACCTTGAGCTGTGCGTTACGGGCCTTCTCCAGCTGGATGCGCTGCAGACGCTCGAACTCGGTCTCGCGCTTGCCCTTCTGGAACTGCTGGCGCTGACGCTGACCACGCTGGGTGAACTTCTGCTTGTTGCCCTGCGGGGTGGGCTTGCGGCGGTTCTCGGTGTTCTTGGTGGAAGCCAGATCGTCGTAACGGGCATCAAAACGATCCACGTTCATATCAACGGTACGGGTATCCACGGTCACCTGATTGTCCTCGCGGCGGACAGAGACAGCCTGTGCCGGAGCAGTAGTTGCCTTTGCGCCGGTCTCGCGTGCCAGCTCGCTGAAGGAAACGGTCTTCTCCTCGCGCTTCTTGTGCTGCTCGGGCTTCTTGGCATTGTTGTTTGCCTTGGGCTGCTGTGCAGCTGCGGGGGCTGCCTTCTTCTCCTCAGCAGGCTTCTTGTCTGCCTTGGGAGCTTCCTTCTTGGCAGCGGGCTTCGGCTCTTCCTTGGGAGCCTTTGCGCTGTTGAGGAACTCGTCCAGATTTGCCACGCTGTGATCCTTGCTGAACTTCTCCAGCAGGTAGTTCAGCTCGTTCTCCTCCAGATTGGAGCTGTTCTTCTTGCCGGTGCTGCCCATAGCATTCAGCTCATCCAGGACCTTCTTCGCGGAAATGTTCAGGTCCTTTGCAAAATCGCTCACTTTATATTTTACGATCATTCGCTCATATCCTCCTCATTTTTGATTGCTCCACAGTCCGACAGGCGGTCAAAGCAGAGCTTTGCGAGGTTGCGGTCGGTCACCGCATACACTGCGACAGGCTTGCGGCTGATGTCTGCCAGCCGATCCTGCGTCAGCGGCATGGAGATCACATCGACCAGATCTCCCACCGCATAGTTCAGGCGCTGCACAGTCTTGGCACTGGCATCGGATGCAGTCATCACGATCCACGCCTTGTCCTTGACACAGGCTTCTTCCACTGCGTCAAAGCCCATGGTCAGCGCACCGGCCTTGCGGCACAGGCTCAGTGCCTGATACAGCGCATCCTCCGGAGCCATTGCAGGCTTTGCGGGGGCATTATTTTTCTTCGGCATTCGTTTGCGCCTCCTTTACGGCTTCGGCAAGCTGTACCGCCAAAACCTCGTATACCTCAGCGGGAACCGGCTGTTCAAAGCCGCGCTCCAGCGCCTTTTTCTTTTTTGCCTTTGCAAGGCAGTCGGGGTCGGGGCAGAGATATGCGCCGCGTCCCGGCTTTTTGCCCACCATGTCGATGCTGATCTCCCCGCTGGGAGCACGCACCACACGCACCAGTTCCTTTTTGGGGCGGCTGGTCATACAGCCGATGCACTGGCGGGCAGGGATCTTCTTCTGTGCCATCCGGTTTCCCTCCTTTGGCAGATGCAGCAGCGCTTATTCTGCCGCAGCTTCTTCCTTCTTCGGCTCCTCATCCTCGCCGTAGTAGCCGCTCTCGGGACGGATATCGATATTGTAACCGGTCAGGCGTGCGCACAGGCGTGCGTTCTGGCCCTTGTTGCCGATGGCGAGGCTCAGCTGCTGATCGGGCACGGTCACGCGGCAGGAACGGGTCTCGCCGGGAAGCAGCTCCACCTTGACGACCTTTGCGGGGCTGAGTGCCGCAGAGATGAACTCGGACACATCCTCGCTCCACTTGACGATATCGATCTTCTCGCCGCCCAGCTTCTCGACCACAGCAGCAACACGGCTGCCGTGCTCACCGATGCAGGCAGAGACGGGGTTGACGTTCGGGTCCTTGGACCAGACTGCCATCTTGGTGCGGGCACCAGCCTCGCGGCTGATCGCCTTGACCTCAACGGTGCCGTCGAAGATCTCAGGAACTTCCAGCTCGAACAGGCGCTTGACCAGACCCGGGTGGGTGCGGCTGATCATGACGCGCGCACCGCGCTCGCCGCTGAGCACATCCACAACATAGACCTGCAGGGTCTTGCCTTCCTCGTAGAGCTCGCCGGGGACCTGCTCGTTGCGGGGCAGGATCGCCTCGCCGCCCTTGCCCAGATCCAGAGCGATGATGCCCTTTTCCGGATCGACGCGGGTGATAGTCGCCTGCACGATGTCGTGTGCGCGGGACTGGATCTCGCTGAGCTGCTGGCTGCGCTCTGCCTCACGGATGCCCTGACGGATGACATGCTTTGCGGTCTGGGCTGCGATGCGGCCGAAGTCCTTGGTCTTGAGGGGGGTCACCATACGGTCGCCCACCTGATAGGTCTTACGTTTGTGCTGTGCCTCGGTGATGCCGATCTGAGCGTTCTCGTCGTACCAGTCCTCGTCTGCCACGATGTCCTGGATCAGAGCCACATCAAACTTGCCGGTGGTAGGGTCGATGTTGACCATCACGTTGTCATCCTCGACCTCGTAGTTCTTCTTGACGGCGATCACGATCGCTGCCTTGATCTTCTCGATCAGGTACTCGGCAGTGATGCCGCGCTCATGCTCCAGCATGGAAAGAGCTTCAAAAAAATCATTGTTCGCTGCTGCCATTTTTCAG
>CAZUDU010000086.1:0-3751 GCA_964619455.1 uncultured Faecalibacterium sp. | reverse complement strand
TTGGGGCGGATGAGCTTGACACGGATCTTCTCGCCCTTGAGCGCTTCGTAGTGCTCCGGGCGGGTCAGACGGCGGCCCAGTCCGGGGCTGCCGACTTCCAGATAATAGCTTTGATCGATGGGGTCCGCCTCATCCAGGATGGGATCCAGCGCATGGGACACATCTGCACAGGTGTCGGTATCCATCATACCGTCCTTGTCGATGAGGACACGAAGATACCAGTCCGGACCTTCCTTCTCAAAAACGACATCCCACAGGCGCAGACCCATGCCCTCCACAACGGGGCGGACAAGCGCTTCGACTCTCTGGGCGGTGTTGCCGCCAGACTGCTTCGCCATAAAAAACCTCCAAACAAACAAGAAAAGCGGACCTTGCGGCCCACTTTCCAATTACAACTATATCGTACTACTAGAATATAGCATACTCCGGCAGAATATGCAAGCTTTTTTCAGAGAAAAAACCTCAGAACAGCATTTTTATCCCGCCGGAGCACGCTTTTTCTGCGCTTTTACAGCGCCCAGACGCCGTCCTTGAACAGAACGACGGTGCGCCCGTCACGGCACTTGCCGGTGATCTGGCTATCCTCTGCGCCCACCATGACATCCTCGTGCAGAGAGGACTGGTTCATGCCGCGGGCGATCAGCGCCTCCTTGCTCAGGGTCGTGCCGTCCACGGTGGTGCCGGGGTAGCTTGCGCCAAAGGCGATATGGCAGGCAGCATTCTCGTCAAACAGGGTGTTGTAGAACAGCTTTCCGCTGCGGTTGATGGGGCTGGAAGCGGGCACCAGTGCCACCTCACCGATGTGGCGTGCACCCTCGTCGGTATCCAGCAGCTGACCCAGCAGCTCTGCACCCTCGGCTGCGCCGTGCTCGACCACCTTGCCGTTCTCGAACTTCACAAAGAAGTCCTTGATGAGCTGGCCGTTGAACACATAGGGCTTGGTGCCGTACACGATGCCGTCCACCTTGTCCTTATGGGGCGCGGTAAAGACCTCTTCAGTGGGGATGTTGGGCAGGAAGACCACGCCTTTTTCGTTCTTGCTGGCGGCGCTCTCCCAGCGAGCCTGATCCGCAATGCCAACGGTCAGGTCGGTGCCGTTGGTGCTGGAGAAATGGACGCTCTCCAGATCGAAGGCATTCATCTTGTCCCGCAGCTCGCTCAGGCGCTCCAGATGTGCCTGCCACTCGCCCACCGGGTCACCGCCGGTCACACGGCAGACATCAAAGATCAGCTTCCACAGCGCTTCCATCGCATCCTCTGCGGAAAGCTCCGGGTACATCTTGGTCGCCCAGGGCACACTGGGCAGTGCTGCAATGGACCACTGCACGCGGTCGTTCATTGTGTACTCACGCCACGGCTGCAGGAATGCACGGTTGGAGGAATTGACGCGGCTGATCTTCGCGCCGTCCAGACCCGCATACAGCTCCGGATCGTCTGCGATCAGGTGCAGCACGCAGATGCCGCCCTCGCTCTCGGCATAGTCCAGATAGCGGCGCAGCTGCCAGCTCTTATGGTCGGTCAGCGCTTCCTCGCTGCCCAGCTCCATGCGGGTGCGGGTGATCGCGTCATCGTGCCAGTTGACCTGCACATCATAAGCGCCTGCCTCGTAAGCACTGCGCACGCACAGACGTGCCAGCGGAGCACCCTCCAGCGGGCAGTTGATGATCAGGGTCTGACCCGGCTGGGGGTTGACACCCACACGGACCACGAAATCGGCATACTTTTTCAAAAGCTCGTCAAAGTTTTTCACAGTTAGACCTCCTATGGTGCAAAACTCTTTGTTTTGCTACCAGTATACCGTTTCCGTCTGATTCTGTCCACCCCAAAGGAACAAAAACATCAGGATCGATTTTTAAGCAGCTCCGCCCTCTCCGTCTTGCCGCTTCACTGCAATCCACCTCTCCCAAAGGGGAGAGGCAAGTTGCTTTCGGCTCACACTTCTTGGCTCCCCCTTTAGGGGAGCTGGCGAGGAATGAAATGACGAGACTGAGAGGGCGAGCTTGTTTGCAAAATTGATTTTCCGGGCAAAATCGCCAGATGAACAGAATTGTTTTTGCGCTGCGAAGGGATGAAAAATCAGACGCACCGCCCTCCTTGACACTCATTTCCAAAGCCGTTATACTTTATGCCAATGAAATATTCGGCTATGACGAGAACAATTTCTCCGGGCACAATGGCGCAGAGAGCTGCCGGTCGGTGTAAGGCAGTGCAGGACCCCGTGGGAAGATCCTCTCCGAGCTTCCGGGCTGAAAGGGCGCGTGCCCCGTGTAGGTTTGGGCGGCGGGCTTCCGTTATCAAGAGCCGTGCATTGTTGGATGCACACCGAGCGGCTGACCGAACCGGTCAGCAATAAGAGTGGTACCGCAGAGGACGATCAAACGCCTTTGTCTCTTACGTTTCGTAGGAGTCAAAGGCGTTTTTACAAAACGCGGTGTTTGCCATTTCCGGATGTTTCATCCCGTCCGCGCCGGGCACTGTGCCCGGTCATCTGCACGAATTGAAGAAAGGAATGTCCCAAATGAAAACTCTGGAAAAAATCAGTGACTTCGTTGGCAAGTATATGGCGTTCATCGTCATCGCCGTTGCCGCACTCGCTCTGTTCGCTCCCAACACGGTCAGCTTCCTCAAGACCAGCTATGTCAACACTCTGCTGGGCATCGTGATGTTCGGCATGGGTCTGACCCTGAAACTGGAAGACTTCAAGATCGTGTTCAGCCGCCCGAAGGATGTCATCATCGGCTGCATCGCGCAGTTCACCCTGATGCCGCTGCTCGCCTTCCTGCTGACGAAACTGTTCAATCTGCCCACCGAGCTGGCAGTTGGCGTCATTCTGGTCGGCACCTGCCCCGGCGGCACCTCCTCCAACGTCATGACCTTCCTCTCGAAGGGTGACGTTGCTCTGTCGGTCGGCATGACCGCCGTTTCCACCATCCTCGCTCCCTTCCTCACCCCGATGCTCACCCTGCTGTATGCCGGCGAGCGAGTGGATGTCAATGTCATGAGCATGTTCATGTCCATCGTTCAGGTAGTCATGATCCCCATCGCTCTGGGCTTCGTGGTCAACCGTCTCTTTGGCAAGTTCACCCAGCAGGCTGTCAAGGTCCTGCCGCTCGTCTCCACCACCGCCATCGTCATGATCGTTGCCGCCGTTGTTGCTGCAAACTCCGCCAAGATCATGACCTCCGGTCTGCTGATCATCGCAGTCTGCGTGCTGCACAACCTGCTGGGCTATGCGACCGGCTACACAGTGGGCAAGGTGCTCAAGCTGGATACCACCAAGTGCCGCGCCATCTCCATCGAGGTCGGTATGCAGAACTCCGGCCTTGCCACCAGCCTTGCTGCCACCCACTTTGCACAGTATCCGCTGGCGACCATCCCCGGCGCTGTGTTCTCGGTCTGGCATAACATCTCCGGTGCGATCCTTGCAAACCTCTTTGCCCGCACCGCAAAGGAAGAAAAAATCTGATCCCTCTGTACAGCAAAAGAAGCTCCGCCGCGGCGGAGCTTCTTTTTTGCGCTTTAACAGTCCGGCGTGAACTGCCAGATGGAATACTCCGCGTCATCCGTTCCGGCGCGGGCAAACCGCTCAGCGGCAAGCTTCTGCCAGCCGGGGCGCCCGTCCAGATAGCCGGAATAGTAGTCGAACAGATAGACCAGCCGCACCGGGTGGGGCACCTGTTTTTCCAACCGGGCGATGAACTTGGAAAAGATCTTGCCGTTGAACGGGTTGAACAGGTAGTACACTGTGACC
>CAZUDU010000085.1:0-6894 GCA_964619455.1 uncultured Faecalibacterium sp. | reverse complement strand
CTTGACCTCTCGGATGCGAACCGAACGCTCTCCCAACTGAGCTACAGGCCCTTATTTAAGCACCCAAATTTCATATGGGTGCATCTGAGCCATAACTCCAGATTCTGAACGCTTCTTATGCGCTCCCAACTGAGCTACAGGCCCTTATCTTACGACCCTGTTAGTTTAACTCTTTTGGAGAGATTTGTCAAGCGTTTTTCAACCGTTTTTCAGCGGTTGCCAAGCTGCCAGAAGGCTACCGCACTGGCGGCTGCAACATTCAGAGAATCGACCCCATGCGACATCGGTATCTTCACGGTATAGTCGCAGGAAGCGATGGTATGATGCGAAAGTCCATCGCCCTCGGTTCCCAGCACGATGGCGAGCTTTTCTTCCCCGGCAAGCTCCGGGTCATCAATGGACACCGAGCGGTCGCTCAGCGCCATCGCGGCGGTCTTGAAGCCCAGCGCGTGGAGCTGCTCCATGCCGCGCTGCGGCCAATCTGCCGCCGATGCGCCGATCTGCGCCCATGGCACCTGAAAGACCGTGCCCATACTCACGCGCACCGCGCGGCGGCACAGCGGGTCACAGCAGGAGGGGTTGATGAGCACTGCATCCATATTCAGCGCCGCCGCGCTGCGGAAGATCGCGCCCACATTGGTGGAGTCCACAATGCCTTCCAGCACTGCGACCCGCCGGGCATTGGCACAGACCTGTTCCACCGTGCGGGGAACCGGGCGTCGGAATGCACACAGTACGCCGCGGGTCAGCTCAAAGCCGGTCAGCGCCGCCAGCACCTCGCGGTCTGCCGTATACACCGGCACCTCACCGCAGCGTTCCAGAATGGGCTGTGCCTGCCCTTCGATGTGCCGGCGCTCCATCAGCAGCGAAAGCGGCTGATAGCCCGCATCCAGCGCGCGGGCGATGACCTTGGGGCTTTCGGCAATAAAAACACCCTTTTCCGGCTCCAGACGGTTGCGCAGCTGCGCCTGCGTCAGGCGCGCATAGACATCCAGCTCCGGCGCAGAAAGGTCAGTGATCTCAATGATGTTCGGCATGGAAGCTCTCCTTTGAATCCAAAGCTTTTTTTCTATTGTAGCACAAGACGCACTGCAATGCAAAAGGCGAGGGGATCTCCCCTCGCCTTTTCGGTTCTCATATCGGGTTATTCTGCTCGCAGTGCCTTGACCGGGTCGCACTTTGCTGCGCTTCTGGACGGGATCAGACCGCCAAGCATGGTCAGCACCGTTGCCAGTGCGATCAGCACCAGACCGGCCTCCCACGGGAGCGCCGCCGTAATGGTCGCGCTGTCCGAAAGCGCACGGATGATCATGTTGCCGGGGATGAGCAGCAGCAGGCTCAGACCCACGCCGATCACACCGGAACACAGACCAATGATGAAGGTCTCTGCGTTGAACACATTGGAAACATTGCCCTTGGATGCACCCATCGCACGCAGGATACCGATCTCCTTGCGGCGCTCCAGCACGCTGATATAGGTGATGACACCGATCATGATAGAGGAGACCACCAGCGAGATGGACACGAACGCGATGAGCATATTGCTGATCATGTTGACGATCTCGGTCACCGAGGTCATCAGGGTGCCCACCATATCAGTATAGCGGATGACCTTCTCATCCTCGCCATTTGCCTTTACCGCGGCGTTATACGCATCCAGCTCCTGAACGACCAGCGTCTTACTGTCGAAGTCCTTCGGGTAGATGTAGATGCCGCTCGGATTTGCAAAGTCCGCATAGCCCAGCGTCTGAAGGTTGCTTTCATAGGTATTGGAGGAGGAGAACATGGACGAGCGCATCAGCTCGGTCATATCCGACTCAGACAGGTTGAACTGGATCGCATTCTGGAACGCCTGCGCATCAAACTTGACCGCATTCTCCATCTGGCTGCCAAAGCTGGACAGGTTCTTCTGCATCGCCTGACCGATCTGAGTGCCCATCTGCTGCATCATCTGCTGCATGGCAGGAGCCAGCTTCTCCTGCAGCATCGCACCGATCTGCTCCGAATAGCTGCCCATGACCGTCTGCATGGTCTGCTGGATCGCAGCGCCGAACTGTTCCTGAAGATCCATCTGTGCAAAGATGCTCTGCATGGACTCTGCCATCAGGTTTTTGAACATCTCCGATTCCAGATAATCCGAGAAGCCGATCTTATCCAGATTCAGGATGCCGTTGCCGACCACATAATCCTTGTAACCCGCCAAAATCTTCTTCACCACACCCTGCAGGGCATCCGCCGGGATGGAAAGCTCCAGATCGCCCAGCATGCCGCTCAGATCCATCTCCGGCAGCTCGCCCATCTGGCTGAAATCAAGGGCAAAATCGTCCGGGTCGAGCAGGGTAGAGAAGTCAAAGGAATCACCGTTCATCTCGAACAGGTCATCCATTTCGAACTTGATCGCGCTGGTGTCGAACTGGAATGCATTCTTCAGCGCATCGGTGTCAATGGAGAAGAGAGACTCCATCTTGAAGCTGCCCTCCGTCTCTGCACCGAACTTCTCGCCGGTAAAGACGTTGATCTCCGGGTTTTCCAGCTGCTGGCGGACGATCTCGCTGTTGGCTGCATCCTCAATGACATGATTGGTCAGCGCATGGGTATAGCCGATGCCGGAGGAAAGGATGGTAGCCGAAGCATTCTCTCTGGGCTGCACGATGCCAACGACGGTCACATCGTCACCCTCCGCGACCAGAGCCTGCATATAGTCCTTATCCTCCGACTTATCCAGCCAGAGCGCATGCTCCTCATCGTATACATAACGGTCGGTGCTGTTGACCAGCTTGAAACTCTTGCCGAGGAAGTCCTCGTAGGTATAGGTCTTGAAATCCTCCGGGAGCTTGACGTTCTGGTTCTGCGCAAACTGCTGGATCATCTTGTCCAGTTCGGCGTTATCCCGCAGACCCACGGCATACAGGGTGTAGTCCGTGACCTTGCCGGTCATATCCAGCACCAGAACACACTCGTTGTAGGCCTCCGGCCAGCGGCCGGCCTTGACATCGTACTGCGACTGATACAGCTCCGGGGTCTCCGGCATTTCGTAGAACACGCTGGTGTTCATCATGGAGGACATGATGCTGTTGGAGGAGGAATCCGAGCTGATGCCCAGAGCAGACAGGCTGGAGTCCGGGTTGACCTGGCGGATGGAGCCATCCTCATTCTCACGGTAGATCTGCGGTGCAATGTTGTAGCTGTACTCGATCGCAGTCACCTTCTCGCCCATCGTGCTGGCATCGCTGTCCAAGTATGCCTTGAGGGAGGCCAGATCATTGGAGCTGATGCCAGAGACCATCTGGGTGATGAGCTGGCGCACCGGGACAACGCCCTCCTGCATCTCTGCACTCTGATTTTCAGCCGCCGGCATCTGTGCAGTCATCATAGAGGTAAAGTCCATCCCGCTGCTGAGGATGGAGAGCGGATATTCCGACAACGTATTCTTCTCCATATCCTCGATATACTGGTTGACACCATTGGAAAGCGAAAGGATCAGCGCAATGCCGATGATCCCGATGGAACCGGCAAACGCAGTGAGCAGGGTGCGTGCCTTTTTGGTCAGCAGGTTATTGAAGCTCAGGGAAAGGGAGGTCAGCCAGGACATGGACGAACGGCCCATGTTCTTGTGCACCGGGGCAGGCGCGTTTGCCTGTTCCGGCTCAAACGGCATCGAGTCCGAGCGGATCTCACCGTCCTTCAGGCGGACGATACGGGTCGCGTAGAGGTCTGCCAGCTCCGGGTTATGAGTGACCATGACCACCAGACGATCCTTTGCGACCTCTTTCAGCAGCTCCATGACCTGAATGCTGGTCTCGCTGTCCAGCGCACCGGTCGGCTCGTCCGCAAGGAGGATATCCGGGTTGTTGACCAGCGCGCGGGCAATGGCAACGCGCTGCATCTGGCCGCCGGACATCTCGCTGGGGTGCTTGTGCAGCTGGTTGCCCAGCCCCACCTGCTGCAGTGCCTCGGTCGCGCGGCGCTTACGCTCTGCACCCGAAATGCCGGAGATGGTCAGGGCAAGCTCCACATTTGCCAGAACCGTCTGGTGGGGGATCAGGTTATAGCTCTGAAACACGAACCCGATGGTATGGTTGCGGTAGGAGTCCCAATCACGGTCGGTGTATTTTTTGGTAGAGATCCCGTTGATGATCAGATCGCCGCTGTCGTAGCGGTCCAGACCGCCGATGATGTTCAGCAGGGTCGTTTTGCCCGAGCCGCTGGGGCCAAGGATCGCCACGAACTCGTTGTCGCGCAGGTTCAGGCTCACGTCGTGCAGCGCCGCCTGGACCAGATCCCCTGTTTTGTATTGTTTGCTGATGTGTTTTACTTGAAGCATATCTTTCGCCTTTCCCGCGCAGGACGCGCCCTGTCTCGCAGCATCCCGCCGCATCCTCTGTAAGCCGCCCGCCCAGACGCACCACATCTGTTTTTGGGCATTTTGCCGGACTATTATAACAGACTGCTGTGAATATTTCATGTACAAACCTTGAAAGAGCTGCTGTTTTTCGACGACCATTCTATACTCCATTCACCTTTGACGCTTTTTTAGGATTGCTGACCCTCACACCCGCTTCATACAATGACTCTGTATGGGTACGATCAGCTTTTCGGGCTGGCTGTTTGTTCCCTGTCAAAAACCGTAGAACACCCGTTTCTCCCATGACCCCGCCGCACCGTTGCATTAGCGGCTTGCAACGGTGCACCGACCCGGCGGGGCATGCGTTCGTGTGCAGCAGAACAGCCCGGCTGTCTGCCCCGACCATGTGAAACAGGGGTTCAGCCAGAACCAAGGCGGGGTTTCCCCTTCCAGCTCCGTCTGGAAGACCCGCCGGAAGAGAAAGGCGGCGTCATGCGTGGAAAGTAAGCGAACACCCGGGAAGCTGCAAATCGTCCTTGCCAGCTATGATCCCAAGGAACTTCGCGTACAAAAAAACTACCTCAAAGAGGAGAGTGACGAGGTCGAATGCCTCTGCTTCCAGACCGGGAGCAGCCTGCTGCAAGCCCTGCGCACCGATCCATCCTACGATCTGGTGGTCCTGTGCAGTCAGCTTGCCGATATGGACCGGCTCTCCTTTCTCCAACAATTTCAGCAGTTGGACACCCGTCCCAGACTATTTTTATTTGAAGAAGGTCGGCGCAGCAACGATTCGATCCTTCGGCAGTGCCTGTCGGAGGGCTGTCATCTGATCCCGCGCATGGACCTGAGAAAGCTCCTCTGGGCTGCTTATCAGCTCCCCGGTCAGCATGGCAGGCAGATCCACCAGCAGTGTGCAGACCTCTACATTCGCTGGAATCTCCACCCCACAGAGATCAGCTGCGGCTACCTTACCAGTGCGGTGTGCGTTGTCTTCAGCACCTCGCGGAAACTTGCGGTGCGCAAGGAGATCCTGCAGCTCGTCAGCGAGCAGTACAGCACTTCGGTCTCCGCCGTAGACAGCAGCATCCGCCGCCTGATCGATCAGCTCGAAGCATCCGGAGAAGCCACATGGGACACATTTAAAAAGGAACACGGTTTTGGGCAGGAAAAGCCCACCACCGGCAAGCTGATCTATGCGCTCAAGCAGCATCTGCTCTGGCATGCCTGACCATGCTCCTTTTTACAGGAGGCATTACAAATGGAGCAATTATGGAACACCGCACCTTCTCCTTTGACCGTACAGGATCTTCCGCAAAAAGCGGTCGAGAGCACCTGTCTTCACGCACTTGATCTAATCCACCGCAATTGCGAATATCTGGATCAGCATTTTGCGCATATCAAACCCGACCCGGAAACCGTACAGGCGATCAACGACATCGCTGCCTGTGCATCCAAGCTGGATCGTGCTTTTGGCGAGGTCCTGACTTTTCTGGATTTCCTCCACACGGACAAGTCCATCCAGCTGCAAACGCTGGATCTGTGCGCGCTGCTGCGCCAGATCGCAGCCCAGGCAGACATGATCCGTGCCCAGCTCGGCGTAGAGCTTGTGCTGGACTACGGTGAGCAGACCGAATGCCTTGTGCGCGCCGACCGCAATGACACAGAGCTGCTCATTCTGCATCTGCTGTCCAACGCTTTGCGCGCCTGTGCACCGGGTGGGCAGGTCCACCTACAGCTCCTGCGAAGCACCGACGGCTGGCAGCTGGTCCTTCAGGACAACGGCTGCGGTCTGCCCGACAGCAACCCGCAAGCTCTGCCGGATAACCGCCGGGCTTTTCTGGGCGGCACACAGCTCGGGCTTGTGCTCTGCCGCGAGTGCTGCCGCCGCATGGGTTGGCAGCTCCGCCTTGGGTCTGTCTCCGGGCAGGGCACACAGGCGATCGTCACGATCCCGGCTGTCGCTCCGGACAGCTCCGGAGCAGACAGCGCTGTTTTGCGCAGCGGGAGCAATGGCATCGACCAGCCCTACCGTCTGCGTGCAATGCTCGTCAAGGAACTGCGCACCATGCCGGAGCTGGGCGACCCGGACGAATTCCCCTGAACTGGATCCTATCAAAAAACAGGCATTTTTCCACTTGCAAAACACAGGTGGAGGAAATGCCTGTTTTTTCCTTTTTAGGCAATCTGTCATAAAACGCTCTCCCCCTCATTGATGGGCAGACTCTTTCCTCTTCATTTTTGTCGTCTTTAAAACTAAGATTCTTTGCCGCATTTTCTTTTTTAAAGAAGAAAAAAATCCCACTGTTCACAAAATGTTTAACTTTTTCTCCATAAAATACTATTTTTTTCGCGTAAAATAAAGAACAACAATTGCATGTCGAAAAAAAATGGTTTATAATTAGATTGTATGCGTTTCGACGAAATGATTCGCTACCAAACTAATTTTCGGCAAAGATTTTCCAATCGCCGCCCCACCGGTTCCCCCGGTGAAACTTCCTTAGGAGGAAACAATTGTGAGAGTAGGTCTTGACATCGGCAGCACCACCATC
>CAZUDU010000084.1:3701-7048 GCA_964619455.1 uncultured Faecalibacterium sp. | reverse complement strand
CAGATCGCGGCAGGACGCGCAGAGTATAACAAGCAGCTCAAGAATTTTGGCAATACCGTTTCCAACACGGTCGCAAACCAGCTTGGCACTGAGCTGGAGGATGCGGTCAAAGTCGTGCGCGATCAGGCACAGGCTCTGCTGGAAAGCGTCAACCAGCTCATCGCAGTGGTCAAGGAGCCTGAGATCCAGCAGGCACTGGTCGAGGTGCAGGAGAGTCTGGAACGGATCATGGAGAAGTTCAATACGACCGGTATGCGTGATATCGATGCCCTGATCGAGATCGTCACCGAGCTGCGCGAGATCGCAGATAAGCTCACGGCTGCCCTGCAGACCTTGCAGCAGCGCATCAATACCGAGACCGGTTCGGGCGGCACCACCGGCCCGGAGCTGGCAGATGAGCTGGAGCTTCAGGCAAGCCTGAACATGATCTATAATACGCTGGATGCCACCATCAAGTCTCTGGATAACCTCCCCAACCTGATGGACGAGCTGGCCGGTGCGCTGGGCAGCTTCTCGCAGCAGCAGCTGACTGCCTACATGCAGTTCAACGAAGCACGCGAGATGCTCAGTGATTACGAGGATCAGTTCGCCGCCGCGAAGCAGCAGTATGAAGAAGCCAAGGCCAGCGCGATGGAGCAGGCAGACGTGGCAAAGCAGCTCGATCTGGAAACGCTGGCGACCCTGATCTACGCCCAGAACTTCTCGATGCCTGCCGGCTATGTGCAGGATAAGAACGGCGAGTCCTGGCTGCTGAAGGTCGGTGAGGAATACGACGGCGTAGAGGATATCGAGGGCGCGATGCTGCTCTACGTGGAGGGCTATGGTCCGGTGCGTCTGTCTGATGTGGCAGATGTGGTCATCATCGACAACGCCGCCGACAGCTTTACCCGCCTGAACGGCGAGCAGGCTTCCATCCTGAAGATCTACAAGAACAACGGCTCCAGCGCAAGCGACGTCTCGGACGGCTGTCTGGAAGCATTTGATGAGCTGGAAGAAAAGTACGCGGGGCTGGATATCGTCGTGCTGTCCAACCAGGGCAACTATATCACGGTGGTCATCCAGAGCATCCTGAGCAGCATGATCGTGGGTGCCGCGCTGGCGATCATCGTGCTGGCCATCTTCCTGAAGGACCTCAAGCCCACCCTCGTGGTCGGCGCAAGTATCCCCCTGTCGGTGCTGTTCGCAGTCGTTCTGATGTACTTCACCGGTCTGGATCTGAACATTATGACCCTGGCGGGTCTGTCCCTTGGCATCGGTATGCTGGTGGACAACTCGGTCGTCGTCATTGAAAATATCTATCGTTTGCGCGGGCGCGGCGTTCCCGCACCGCGTGCAGCCGTGCAGGGCGCAAAGCAGGTCGGCATGTCGGTCGCAGCATCGACCCTGACCTCGGTGTGCGTCTTCCTGCCGGTCATCTTCTCCTCCAGCATCGTGCGCAGCCTGATGCTGCCCATGTCCCTGTGCATCGGCTACTGCCTGATGGCTTCCTGGATCGTGGCGATCACGGTCGTCCCGGCGGCATCCGCAACGGTGCTGAAGAACGCCCAGCCCAAGAAGCTGGGCTGGTTCGATAAGGTCCTGGATGCGTATGAGCGCAGCCTGAAGTGGTGCCTGAACCACCGCCTGATCCCGCTGGCGGCTTCGGTTCTCCTGCTGGCATTCTGCGGCTGGCGCGTGTTCTCGATGGGTATCGAGCTGCTGCCCACCATCACCAGCAACGAGGCGCTGATCACCCTTTCGACCGAGGAGGGGCTTTCCAAGGAGGAGAGCTATGCCATCGCCGGTCAGGTCGTGGAAGCGGCAATGGGCGTGGAGAACGTGGCAGAGGTCGGTATCAGCATCGATACCACCATCTCCAATCTGGATATCAGCCAGCTGGGCCTGCCCGCAGCGATCACCGATCTGCTGAATGCGGCAAACGGCTACGGCAACTATAAGATCAACGTCATGCTGGAAGAAGGTCTTTCCAACCGGAAGATCGAAGCCGCGCGGGATGCGCTGGAACAGGCGGTCTCCGGCATTGAGAACTGCTCTGCATCGGTCAAGCTGTACGGCATGACCGACGACCTGACCAGCCAGCTTTCCAGCGGCCTGTCGGTCAAGATCTACGGTGCAGACACCGAGACTCTGACCGCTGTTTCGGAGAAGGTCATTGAGGTCGTCAACAACACCGAGGGCTTTGCCAATGCGACCAATGGTCTGGGCGCAGGCGATGCGACCCTGATTTTGAAGATCGACCGCGATAAGGTGCGTGCCTGCGGTCTGACCGTTGCGCAGGTCTACCAGCAGATCGCCGCAAAGCTGACCACCACCGCCACTGCCCAGACCCCTGTTACGGTGGATGGCAAGACGATGGAGGTCGAGATCAGCAGCGAGCTGGATCCCCTGACCAAGGAGAACCTGCTGGATCTGAGCTTTACCACCAGTGTGCTGACCACCGAAGGCACGATCGTTACCGGCACCGCAACGCTGGCTGACATTGCGATCATTACCACCGGCACTGCGCCGGATTCCATCACCAGCGAGAACCAGACCGAGTATATCACGGTCACGGCAGATACGCTGAAGGGCTACAACACCACCGTCCAGTCCCGTGTGCTGGAGGATGCACTGAACGAGCTTGCCATGAGCGGTGAAGTGCCGGAGAACTGCTCCTTCTCGCTGGGCGGTGAGAGCGGCACCGTCAACTACATGGTCAATGAGATGGTCCAGTGGATCGCACTGGCACTGCCCTTCGTCTATCTGGTCATGGTGGCGCAGTTCCAGAGCCTGCTGTCCCCCTTCATCGTGCTGTTCACCGTGCCGCTGGCGTTCACCGGCGGCCTGCTGGGTCTGCTGATCGCAGGCCAGCAGCTGACCATGATCTCGCTGATGGGCTTCATCGTGCTGATGGGTACGGTCGTCAACAACGGCATTGTGTTCGTGGACTATGCAAACCAGCTCCGTCTGGGCGGCATGGAGCGCCGTGCGGCGCTGATCGCCACCGGACGCACTCGTATGCGCCCCATCCTGATGACCACCCTCACCACGGTTCTGGCAATGCTGCAGCTCATCTTCAGCGGCGATATGGCAAGCCAGCTGATGAGCGGCATGGCGATCGTCATCGTCTGCGGCCTGAGCTATGCGACCCTGATGACCCTGTATATCGTGCCCATCCTGTATGAGCTGATGTTCAAGAAGCCGCCGCTCAGCGTGGATGTTGGCAGCGACGAGGATCTGGACGATATCCCGGATGACGCTGCGGAGTTCATCGCAGCGCAGCAGGAAGCGCTCCGGTCCGAGGTCTGATAAGATAACAAAAAAGCCTGTTCTCTGTATGTGCAGAGAACAGGCTTTTTTTGTGCGGT
>CAZUDU010000084.1:0-3601 GCA_964619455.1 uncultured Faecalibacterium sp. | reverse complement strand
TTTTTGTGCGGTTCGTTTATCCCAGACTGTTGAAATAGATCCGGTATTCGTCTGAGAAGATCTTGTCGCCCAGACGGCGCATACCGCCGTACAGGTGCTGGCGCATCAGCGGCTCAATGGAGGCGATGTCCTTTTCGTGGATGATGCGCAGCATCTCCTTGTGCTCGCTCAGGACGCTGGGCACGTTCTTGGCGCCCACGATATCCAGACGGATAAAGCGGGAGTAATCTGCCTGCGGGCGGGTGATCAGCTTCCATAAGTATTCCTTGTTGGTCTTGCGGAACCAGTAGTGGTGCATCTCAAGGTCGCGCGCGAGGAAAGCGTTGATATCAAAGGTTTCCTTCTGGGCGAGATCGGCGGCAGACTGCTTGAGCAGGTTGTAGGCGTGCTCGACCTCGATGATCTCCATGGGCGAGCAGCTCTGTACAAAGTCGCGCAGGACCATCGTTTCCACGGCGACACGCTGGTACATGAACTGATCCACCACCTCGATGTTGATCGGGGTGACGATGGTGCCCTTGCAGGGGATGATCTGCACAAAGCCGTTCTGTTCCAGCCGCTGCAATACGCTGCGGATGGGGGTGCGGGAGATGCCAAAGCGCTGGCAGAGCTGGTTTTCGCTCAGCACGTCGCCGGGCAGGATCTTCAGGGAGACGATCTCGTTCTCCAAAAGGTGGTAGATCTCTTCAGTGAACTGCGGCTCTGCCATGGTGCGTTCCTCCATTCCCAAACAAGTTGAACTGATATATCTGTTGATACTATTGTATCGCAGGAACGAGGAACTGTCAAATTGATAAAAAAGAACAGGAAGCGGCAGAACACCTCTATAAAATCCACAAAAAATGCCTTAAAAAATTGGATGCAAATTCTAAAAAAGACGCGTCACAAACGGATATTTTTGTGATATAATCATAAATGTGATACCATACGGTGGCGGTCTGCTCACCCGTAACATAAAACCGACAGGAGGCGAAGCCCAATGGCACAGATCCGTTCCAAGCCCTTCGGTGTGACCAAAGAGGGCGCTAATGTTACTGAGTATATCCTTTCCAACCCCGGCGGGCTAACGGTCAGCGTGCTGGACTACGGCTGCGTGATCAAGAACATCATCGTCCCGGCAAAGAACGGCCCGGTAGATGTGGTGTTGGGGCACGATACCCTTGCGGATTATGAGGCGGATTTTGCCGACAACGGCGGCACCGCCTGCGGTGCGTTCGTAGGGCGCTATGCCAACCGCATTGAGAATGCGGTGTTCAGCATCGGCGGCAAGACCTATCAGCTGGAAAAGAACAATGGAGAGAACCACCTCCACGGCTGCTTCTCCCGCAAGCTGTACCGGGTCAAGGCGTTTGGGGATACCCTCCTGATGGAAGCGGAAAGCCCGGACGGTGAGGACGGCTTCCCTGGCACGCTCAAGATCGCGGTGCGCTATACCCTGACCGAGGACAATACCTTCCGGATGGACTACCGTGTTTCTTCGGATGCGGATACCATCGTCAACCTGACCAACCACAGCTATTTCAATCTGGACGGTGAGGGGGATGTGCTCAACCAGAAGCTGCGCCTGTACGCGTCCAGGTATCTGGAAGGCAACAATCAGACCTGCCCCACCGGCAACATCCTTCCGGTGGCGGGCACCCCGATGGACTTTACGGTGGGCAAGCTCATCGGTAAGGAGATCGACACCGGCTTTGCCCAGACCACCATGGTGGGCGGCGGCTATGATCACTGCTATGTTATCGACCGGGATCGCGGCTCCAGCCAGAGCATCTGCGCATGGGCGACCAGCGACAAGACCGGTATCAGCATGAAGCTTTATACCACCCAGCCGGGCATCCAGCTTTATACCGGAAATTTCCTGCAGAACTGTGCGTCCCCCGGCAAGGGCGGCAAACCGATGCAGAAATACGGCGGTTTTGCGCTGGAGACCCAGCATTATCCGTGCAGCCCCTCGCATCCGGAGTTCCCCACCACCGCGCTGCGCGCAGGAAAAGTGTTCCGTGCTACGACCACCCTGCGTTTTTTCACCGGCAAACAGTGCGGCAAATTATAAGCTTGCAAAGCGGCAGGAATCCCGTTTGGGATGCCTGCCGTTTTTGTTGATGCGTGCGGTTTCTACCATTTGCACAAATGGGGTGTTCTATCCATGTATAAAATGCGAAAAATCTTTTGGTTTCAAAAAATGGAAATAAGATTGCGCAACAATAATGCATCTTTTTAAAAGACGCCTTACTTGATTCTGTTCTTCAAACGCGGTATTCTTTAAGCAGGCCGGGGCACTCGCCCGGCGGCAAAGCATGAGCAGGAAAGAGAGAAGAAGATTATGGCGATTTTGGTTTCCGGCGGTGCGGGCTACATCGGCAGCCACACCTGTATCGAGCTTTTGAATGCCGGCTACGATATCGTGGTGGCAGATAACTATTACAATGCGTCCCCGGTTGTGCTGGAGCGTGTCCGGCAGATCACCGGCAAGAGCTTCCGCTTTTATCAGGCGGATATGACCCGCCGCGAGGACGTGGAGAAGATCTTCTCGGAGTGCCCGGATATCACGGCAGTCATCCAGTTCGCGGCCTACAAGGCTGTGGGCGAAAGCGTCTCCAAGCCCATCGAGTACTACTACAACAACCTCAACTGCACCCTTGTTATTCTGGATGTGATGCGCCGCCACGGCTGCCACGATTTCGTGTTCAGCTCCTCGGCGACCGTTTATGGCGACCCCGCTTCGGTGCCCATTACCGAGGATTTCCCGGTGGGCGCAACGACCAACCCCTACGGCACCACCAAGGCGATGACCGAGCGCATCCTTGAGGATGTCTGCCACGCAGACCCTGAACTGAACGTTGCCCTGCTGCGCTACTTCAACCCCATCGGTGCGCATGAGTCCGGACTGATCGGCGAGGATCCCAACGGCATCCCCAACAACCTCATGCCCTACATCGCAAAGGTCGCGGTGGGCAAGCTGAGCGAGGTGCATGTGTTCGGCAACGACTACCCCACTCCGGACGGCACCGGCGTGCGCGATTATATCCATGTGGTGGATCTGGCGCGTGGTCACGTCTGCGCCATCCGCAAGCTGGAGACCAAGTGCGGGCTGTTCGTCTGCAATCTGGGCACCGGCAATGGCTACAGCGTGATGGAAGTGATCCGCGCGTTTGAGAAGGCGTGCGGCAAGCCCATCCCCTATGTGATCGACCCCCGCCGCCCCGGTGATATCGCGGCGTGCTACGCCGACCCCTCCAAGGCAAAGCAGGAGCTGGGCTGGCAGGCAGAGTACGGCATCGAGCGGATGTGTGCCGACAGCTGGCGTTGGCAGAGCCAGAACCCCAACGGCTATAAGACCGAGGAATAAAAAGACCGAAGCTCCCCTGCAAAGGGGAGCATTTTTGCGCCCTTCCTATCTTGACAAAGCCGGTAAGTTAGCCTATACTACCATTGTTAACACAGACTAACATTTTGGAGAAAAAGGGCGAATCGCTATGACATTAAAAGAACTGGCTGTCGGCAAAAGTGCCGTTGTCAAAACCGTTGGCGGCTCCGGTGCACTGCGGCAGCATTTTTTGGATATGGGGCTGATCCCCGGTGCACAGGTCACGCTGGTCAA
>CAZUDU010000083.1:5611-7068 GCA_964619455.1 uncultured Faecalibacterium sp. | reverse complement strand
CCGTCATTGCTTGCGCAATGCCACCTCGTTCCCCTTTTTGTCGCTATCGCGACATTTTCCCCCGGCCGGGGGAAGTCTTTCAAAGGGAGAGGCAAGAGCCTGACGGTTGCGTTCTTGGCTCTCCCTTTTGGGGGGAGCTGTCACCGCAGGGGACTGAGAGGGCGAGGACACAAACAAGGAGCAAATTTATGCAGCAATATCTGGAAGCGGGCAAGGTCGTGACCACCCACGGCGTGCGCGGCGAAATGAAGCTGGAGCTTTGGTGCGACGGCGTGGCTTTTTTGAAAAAGGTGGGCAAGCTCTATCCTTCTGCACAGGGCGGCAAGGCGTACAAGATCGTCTCCATCCGCCCGCAGGGTCAGATGGCACTGCTCCAGCTGGAAGGTGTGAACGATATGGATGCCGCCCGTGCACTGCGCGGGCAGGTGTTCTACTTTGACCGGAACGATGCTACCCTGCCGGAAGGGCGCTGGTACGTGGCGGATCTGATCGGCTGCGAGGTGCGGGATGCCGACACCGGCAAGGTGTACGGTGTGGTGACCAGCGTGGATCACCCCGGCGCACAGGACATCTACACGGTCAAAGCACCCAGCGGCAAGGAGTATATGTTCCCCGGCGTGGATGCCTTTTTGAAAGAGCGCAACCCGCCGGAGGGGTATATCCTCGTCACCCCCATTCCGGGGCTGCTGGACGACGATTTTGACAGCGAGCGGGAGGAATGAGCATGGGGATGCGTGTGGATATCGTGACCCTTTTCCCCGAAATGTGCCAGCAGGTGCTGGATGCCAGCATCATCGGGCGGGCATCAAAGCGGGGCTATATTGAGACCCACTGCCATCAGATCCGGGATTATACTCTCAACCGCCAGAAGCAGACCGACGACTATCCCTATGGCGGCGGCTGCGGCATGGTGCTGTATGCCCAGCCCATTGCGGACTGCCTGCGGGATGTGCAAAAGCAGGTGGCAGAACAGGGCAGACCCAAGCCCCACATCGTCTTTCTGACGGCGGGCGGGCAGCGATACACCGAGGAACACGCCCGGCGGCTGGCGGAATATGATAACCTGACACTGGTGTGCGGGCACTACGAGGGCATCGACGAGCGCGTGATTGATGCCTTTGCGGATGAAGAGATCTCCATTGGTGATTATATCCTGACCGGCGGCGAACTGGCGAGCCTTGTGGTGGCAGACAGTGTGCTGCGCCTGAAGCCCGGCGTGCTGGCAGAGCAGAAGGGCTACGAGGAAGAAAGCTACTGGGACGGTCTGCTGGAATACCCCCAGTACACCCGCCCCGAAGTGTGGGAAGGACGTGCGGTGCCCGCCGTTCTGCTGGGCGGCGACCACCAGAAGATCGAAGCGTGGCGCGGCGAGCAGAGCCGCACCCGTACCCGTCTGCGCCGCCCGGAGCTGTATGAGCAGTGGTGCGACACCCACCCCATCACCGAGCTGCCCAAGT
>CAZUDU010000083.1:0-5511 GCA_964619455.1 uncultured Faecalibacterium sp. | reverse complement strand
CCGGAGCTGTATGAGCAGTGGTGCGACACCCACCCCATCACCGAGCTGCCCAAGTGGAAGCGGGGCGAGAATATGCGCCTTGTCAAGACCGAGGAGCAGTTTGCGGCGGCAGCGCAGCTGTTTGCGGAGGGGCGCCGTGCCGTTTGCGCCGACCACTGGAAGCCGGAAACGCTGGACAGCCTGACGGTGGAGGAGTTCCTGACCCAGCTCAGGGAAGAAAAGCAGAACGGCTGGGTGTGCTATCTGCACACCACCAAGGATGTGGCGGATGGCATGGTCAGCGTGAACCATGCACAGGGCAAGATCGAGCATTTGTTCGTGCGCGGGGACGCGCGCGGCAAGGGCATCGGCACCAAGATGCTGGACTTTGCCTGCAAGAAGCTGGAAAAGTGCCCCCGGCTGACCCTGACCGTGCTGGAATCGAATACCCGTGCGCAGGCACTTTACCGCCGGATGGGCTGGCGGATCGACGGTGTGGAGAAGACCTTTACGCCGGAGGAGTTTGTCGGGCTTGAAATGCCCTGCCGGATGCTCCGGATGTGCTTTGAGCACTGAGAACTGGGCGAAAATAAGATTTTTTTGCCGCAGTACTTTGTACAAAATTGGAAAAGTTCTCCGCGCGTGGTCGAAAAAATGTTGAAAACTTTTGTATTACCCCTATAAGGTTTGGACAATAATTTTATTATCTTTGTATAAATAATGAAAAATGCCCCTGCTTTCATTGGGAAAACCGCCAAAAATGTTCCAAAGGTCTGTACAACTGTTTCTCCTTGCGCTAAAATAGGGATAACCAATGGCAATACTGTAGAATTTGTATCCCTAAAAACGATATTAGATAGGAGCGCTATACTATGTACGTGAAAGAAGTTACCGTTGAAAATCAGGTTGGTCTGCACGCTCGTCCGGCTACTTTCTTTATCCAGAAGGCTAACGAGTTCAAGTCTTCCATCTGGGTCGAGAAGGAAGAGCGCCGCGTGAACGCAAAGAGCCTGCTGGGCGTTCTGTCTCTTGGTATCGTGGGCGGTACCACCATCCGCATCATCGCTGACGGCGCTGATGAGCAGGCTGCTGTGGACGGCCTGATCAAGCTGGTCGAGTCCGGCTTTGCAGAGTAATTTGCATCTTTGACATTTTGAGCGGCGGGGGTATCCCTGCCGCTTTTTTGTATCTTGCACAGAGGGAGTGAGCCGATGACCAAGGCAGAACTGTACCAGAAAGCGTGTATGCTGCCGCTGCTGCCGGGCGTGTATATCATCCGGGACAAGAGCGACACCATCATTTATATCGGCAAGGCAAAGCGGCTTCGCATCCGGGTCAGCCAGTATTTCCGGGAGGGCGTGCCTCACGACAACAAGGTGAGCCAGATGATCGCCCATGCCTACAGCTTTGATGTCATCGTCTGCCAGAGCGAGTTTGAGGCACTCGTGCTGGAAGCCAGCCAGATCAAGGCGCACACCCCCAAATACAATATCCTGCTCAAGGACGATAAGGGCTACAGCTATATCCGCATCACGAAGGAAGCATGGCCGCGTTTGTCCTTTGTGCTGCAAAAGGAGGAGGACGATGCAGAGTATATCGGCCCGTACACCTCCAGCTTTGCGGCACGGCAGATGGCAGAGACGGCGATGGATGCGTTTTTGCTGCCCCGCTGCGCAAAGCGCTTCCCGCAGGAGATCGGCAAGGGGCGCCCCTGCCTGAATGCCCACATCGGTAAGTGCATGGCAGTGTGCAGCGGCAAGATCAGCAGCGAGAACTATAATCAGGCAGTCAAGAGCGCGGCGCATCTCATCCGGTACGGCAAAAAGGAGATCCTCAAGACCCTCAACGAGCGGATGCTGGAAGCATCGGAGCGGCTGGAATTTGAAACGGCAGCGCTGCTGCGGGATCAGATCGCCGCCATCACCAAGGTTTCGGCAGGGCAGAAGGTCATCGTGGATCCGGAGCTGGAAATGGATGTGGTAGCGCTGGCGGGCACCCCCAGCAGCGTCTGTGCGGCGGTGCTGCGCTTCCGCGAGGGGCGGCTGACCGACAAGCGGGAGTTCGTGTTCCACGACACATCAGATATTGCTGCCGTACGGGAGGAATTCCTGCCCCGGTATTATCTGGAAGACGAGCAGATCCCGAAGGTCATCGCGGTGGACGAGCTGCCGCCGGACAGCGATGCCTTGCAGCAGGCGCTCAGCCAGAAGCGTGGCAGTGAGGTGCAGCTGTATGTGCCCCAGCGCGGCGATAAGGCGCATCTGGTGGAGATGGCGCACACCAATGCGGTGGAGCGTCTGGCGCGGGAGAGCGGGCGCTATGCCCGCGAGGAAAAGCTGCTGGACGAGCTGGCACAGGTGCTGGGGCTGCCCAAACCGCCGCGGGTCATCGAGAGCTATGATATCTCCAACTGGGGCGATGGCTCCAGCGTCTGCGGTATGGTCACCTTCAAGGACGGCAAGCCCTACAAAGCAGGCTACCGCAAGTTCAAAATGAAGACGGTTTTTGGCACAGACGATTATGCATCTTTGGCAGAGACGGTGAGCCGCCGCGCCGCGGAGTACGAAAAGTATGCCGCTCTTGTGCAGGAGGGCGAAGCGAGCAGCAACTATTTTGGGCAAAAGCCGGATCTGCTGCTCATGGACGGCGGCAAAGGGCAGGTGAGCGCTGCCAAAGCAGCGCTGGCAGGAACGGCGCTGGCGGATGTGCCGCTGTACGGCATGGTCAAGGATGACCACCACCGCACCCGCGCCATCGTGGACAGCGATGGGCGGGAGATCGCCATCAATATGAACCGCGGGACCTTTACCTTTATCACGGCGATCCAGGACGAGACCCACCGGTTTGCCAACGCCTACCGCAAGCAGCAGATGAACAAAAAGAGCTATTCGACTACGCTTACGGAGGTACCTGGAATCGGCCCTAAGACGGCCAAGGCACTCATGGCGCAGTTCAGGAGCGTGGGTGCAGTGAAAGAGGCAAGCCCGGAACAACTCGCCCAGACCCCCGGTGTGGGCGAAAAGACCGCACAGATCATCTATGACTTTTTTCACCCGGAAAACAATGCATGAAAAAGGCTCCGACCTGATCAGGTCGGAGCCTTTTTTGACATTGCAGAGGAAAAATGCTTAGTTTTCAGAGGAGATATCCTGACCGAAATATTTTTCGCTCAGAGCTTTCAGGGTGCCGTCCGCACGCAGCTCCTCGATGGCAACATTGATCGCCTCCAGCAGAGAAGCGCTTGCCTCGCCCTTGCGCAGCGGGATCGCCACATGGGAAGCATCGGCGGTCTTTGCCACCAGCTTGAAGTTTGCTTCCGGGTGAACATTGAGGTAGTCGTAGAAGGAGACATCCGCGTTCAGGGTGGCATCAATGCGCCCGGCGGTCAGAAGCTGGATGGTCTCCTCCAGCGTGTCGATGCCCTGCACCTTGGCACCATAGCTTTCCGCAAGCTCCATATAGGTGGAAGCCAGACTGTTGGCGGTGGTCTTGCCCGCCAGATCTTCGAAGGTCAGGATCTCTTCGTTGTCCTTGCGCACAGCAAGGGCGGTGTAGATATAGCCGTAAGGAGTGGTGAAATCGTAGGTCTTGGCGCGTTCCTCGGTCACCTCAACGCCGTTGCAGACCATGTCGTACCGACCGGCATCCAAACCTGCGAACAGGCTGTCCCAGTCGCTTTCCACATACTCCGGCTCCACGCCCAGCTTTTCCGCAATGGCGCGGGAGACCTCGACATCGTAACCCACCAGAGTATCGGTCTCATCGTGGTAGCTCCACGGCTGCCACGAGCCTTCCAGTGCCACGATCAGCTTGCCGTTCTTGCGGATAGTCTCCAGCTGGTCGGCGCTGCCGGAAGCGGCGGTGGTCTTGTTCTCAGAGGAGCAGCCTGCCAGACTCAACGCCCCGGCGGCTGCCATCACGCTCATCAAAGAGATAAAGGTTCTTCTTTTCATATCCAAAAATCCTTTCGTTCCATCATTCGGTCTGTGCGATCTTCTGCAAAAAGGCACGGGTGCGCTCCTCTTTGGGGTGCTCGAAGAATTCGCGGGAGGGAGCCTGCTCCACCACCACGCCGTTTTCCATAAAGACCGTTTTGGAGGAGACGTTGCGGGCAAAGCCCATCTCGTGGGTCACCACCAGCATGGTCATGCCCTCTTCTGCAAGCTGGCGCATCACGCTCAGCACCTCACCGGTCAGTTCGGGGTCGAGAGCCGAGGTCGGCTCGTCAAAATAGATGATCTCCGGGTCGGTGGCAAGGGCGCGGGCGATCGCTACACGCTGCTGCTGCCCGCCGGAGAGCTGGCTGGGGTAGGAGTCGGCGCGGTCGGCAAGCCCGACCTTTTCCAGCATCCTGCGCCCGATGGCATCCGCCTGTTCTTTGGGCATCTTGCGGGCAACGATCAGACCTTCGGTCACGTTTTGCAGGGCGGTCTTGTTGCGGAACAGGTTGTAGTTCTGGAACACGAAGGCAGTCTTTTTGCGCAGCTGGGCGATGTTTGCGCGGGAGGTCTGCCCCAGCTCGAAGCGCTCCCCGTCAAAGATCAGGGTGCCGCTGTCTGCTGTTTCCAGAAAGTTCAGACAGCGCAGCAGGGTGGTCTTGCCCGAACCGCTGGGACCAAGGATAGCGACCACATCGCCTTTTTCCACGCTCAGGTCAACGCCCCGCAGGACTTCCAGCGTGCGTGCAGGAGCTTTTTTGCCAAAAAGACTGCGGCGTTTTCCCGCAGTGTCCGGGAGCGGGAATGCTTTGTGGATATCATGGATCTCTAACATTGCCATAACGCAAAACGCTCCTTTCTTACTGGAATCCGTGGGCGTTCAATTGACGCTCCAACAGGCTTTGCAGCTTGGTGATGACCGTGCAGAACAGCAGGTACACCACCGCGACTTCGCAGTAGATGGGCAGGAAGATGTAGGTGCGCGCGGCGACCCGCTGCCCTGCCATGAACAGCTCTGCGACCGTGATGTTGGACGCAAGCGAGGTGTCCTTGATCATGCCGATCAGAGAGTTGGACAGCGCAGGCACCGCTGTGCGCAGCGCCTGCGGCAGCACGATGCGCCGCATGATCTGCCACCAGCTCATGCCCACACAGCTGCCTGCTTCCAGCTGACCCTGCGGCACACTTTCCAGAGCGCCGCGCATGGTCTCGGCACAGTAAGCGCCTTCGTTGATGGCGAAGGTGATGACAGCCGCCGGGAACGCGTCAAGCATGATGCCTACGCTGGGCAGACCATAGAACACGATGAACAGCTGCACCAGAAGCGGGGTGCCGCGGATGACCCAGATGTAGAACCGGGCGATCTGCCGCAGGACCGGGACTCTGGCGTACTGGACCAGCGCCACTGCGACCGCCAGGATCATGGCAAAAAAGAAGGAGATCAGGGTCAGCGGAATGGTCATGGTCAGGCCGGACATCAGGATGCGGGGCAGCGCCTCGATCAGCACGCTGACGGTCCGGTTGGAAAGAATTGCTTCAAACATGGATGAATTGTCCCTTCAAAAATTCCAGAAAACAGACGATAAAGGGATCC
>CAZUDU010000082.1:0-7107 GCA_964619455.1 uncultured Faecalibacterium sp. | reverse complement strand
ATCCATGCCGGGGTGGTTGTCCAGCCCGGAAAACGCTCTGTTTGCCGCCCGCACACAAAAAAAGCCTGCTCAGCGTCCAGACGGACACCGAACAGGCTTTCTTTTACAGATAGAACAGGATACTGTCCAGCACACTGGCAACGAGCAGGATACCTGCCGCACACCAGAAAAGCACACCGAACAGCCCCAGTGCGGAGAACTGCTGTTTCCAGCGCGGGTCGTCCGCAAGGTTTGCCGCCTTATCCTGCGCGATGAGCGCAGCGGCGCTGACGAACAGCAGGATCGCACCCACGATCAGCAGCCCGCGGCGTGCGGTCTCCAGACCAGCAGAAAGGGCAAAGCCGCCAAAGCAGCTGCCCAGTACCACCAGCAGCACGAACACCGCTGCGGCAGCGCACAGCCCAAGAAGCAGCGCCTTGGCGCAGTCCTTCAGCAGTGCCGAAAGGGATCGTTTTTTCATGCAGAAATCGCCTTTCTTACTCGCCGGTCACCATGAAGCACGCCACCTGATGCCCATTGCCCACATCCTTCAAGGTCGGGCTCTCCTGCTTGCAGCGCGCCGTTGCATAGGGGCAGCGGCTTGCAAAACGGCAGCCGGGAGCCGGATTGATGGGGCTGGTCACTTCGCCCTGCAGGTGGATACGCTTGGACTCGCGCTCTGCCTCAATGACCGGATCCGGAATGGGGATCGCGGACAGCAGTGCCTGCGTATAGGGGTGCAGCGGGTGGCTGTACAGCTCTTCCGAGCGGGTGATCTCCACGATCTGACCCAGATACATGACCGCCACACGATCCGAGATGTGCTTGACCATGGACAGGTCATGTGCCACGAACAGGTAGGTCAGCCCCATCTCCTTCTGCAGGCGGATCAGCATATTGATGACCTGAGCCTGAATAGAAACATCCAGTGCCGAGATCGGCTCGTCCATCACAAGGAACTTCGGCTCCATTGCCAGCGCGCGGGCAATGCCGATGCGCTGACGCTGACCGCCGGAGAACTCGTGGATGAAGCGGTTGGCGTGCTCCTTGTTCAGGCCGACCTTTGCCAGCAGCTCATAGATCTTCTCGGTACGCTCTGCCTTGTTCTTGTAGAGCTTGTGGACATCCATGCCCTCTGCCACGATGTCGCTGACCGTCATACGGGGGTCCAGCGACGCATACGGATCCTGGAAGACCATCTGCGCCTCGCGCTTATAGGCAAACAGCTCGCTGCCCTTCAGTGCGTGGACATCCTTGCCGCGGTAGAGCACCTGACCCTCGGTCTTGTTATACATGCCAAGGCAGGTACGGCCGCAAGTAGTCTTGCCGCAGCCGGACTCACCGACCAGACCCAGCGTCTCGCCCTCGTGGATCTCAAAAGAGACATCGTCCACTGCGTGCAGCACGCGGCCGCGGCCCAGATCAAAGTATTTTTTCAGATGATCGACTTTTAAAACGACCGAATCATTCATAGTGCGCCTCCTGTGTAAAAGGTGCGTCGTCGCAGGGCTTTTCCAGCCGGTACAGCCAGCAGGAAGCCTCGTGACCATCGCCAAAGTTCAGCACAGGGGGCTGCTGCTCACAGCAGATCTCCATGCAGTATTTGCACCGGGTGCAGAACGGGCAGCCCTTGGGCGGCGCGATCAGATCCGGCGGGGTGCCGTCGATGCTGGCAAGCTGCTGCTTGTTCTCCAGATCCAGACGGGGCACCGCCTCCAGCAGTGCGTTGGTGTAGGGGTGGCGCGGGTGGTGGAACACTTCCAGACTGGTGCCGCGCTCCACGATCTGACCCGCGTACATGACCACGATGCGGTCAGCAATGTTTGCCACCACGCCAAGGTCATGGGTGATCAGGATGACCGAAGCACCCTTTTCACGCTGCAGCTCCTTGATCAGGTCAATGATCTGCGCCTGAATGGTCACGTCCAGAGCCGTGGTCGGCTCGTCCGCGATCAGGAGCTTGGGGTCGCAGGCAAACGCGATGGCGATCATCACGCGCTGGCGCATACCGCCCGAGAACTCGTGCGGGTACTGATCCACGCGGCTCTCCGGCTGCGGGATGCCGACCATGCGCAGCAGCTCCACGGCACGCGCCTTGGCTTCCTTTTTGCTCATCTTGCTGTGATGGAGCAGGTTTTCCATGATCTGCTTGCCGACCGTCATGGTGGGGTTCAATGCTGCCAGTGCGTCCTGGAACACCATCGAGACCTCGCCGCCGCGGTAAGCGGACAGACGCTTTTTATCAAATTTCAGAACATCCTCGCCCTCGAACAGGATCTGGCTGCCCTCCTTGATCTCCGCGGGGGGAGTCTTGATCAGGCGCATGATGCTCTTTGCGGTGACGGACTTGCCGCAGCCGGACTCACCGACCACAGCCACCGTCTCGCCCTTATCGACCGTAAAGCTGACACCGCGCACGCTCTGCACCTCACCCGCATAGGTGTGGTAGGACACGCGCAGGTCCTTTACTTCCAGCAGTTTTTCACTCATCTTGCTCGTCCTCCCTTAGTCTGTGGTGCGGGGATCCAGCGCATCGCGCAGACCATCGCCCAGCAGGTTGAATGCCAGCACCGCGATGCACAGCACCGCTGCCGGGAAGAAGAGCTGCCACGGGTAGAAGGACATCTTTGCCTTGCCCTGGCTGATCAGCACGCCCAGGCTGATGACATCGCTGGACAGGCCCATGCCAAGGAAGCTCAGGCTTGCCTCGGTAAAGATGTAGCTGGGGATGCTTGCGCACAGGTTCAGGATCAGGATGCTGATCGTGTTGGGCAGCATGTGCTTGACGATGATGCGTGCCGGCGAGGTGCCGATCATCTGCGCCGCCTGCACATATTCCGACTCACGCAGCTGCATGATCTGACCGCGGATCTGGCGCGCTGTGCCGCACCACGAGGTGATGCACATTGCAAACAGCAGACCTGCCACGTTCTGGCCCACGACCATCATGATCAGCAGGGTGATCAGCAGCGAGGGGAAGGAGGTGATGACCTCGATGATGCGCATCATCACGCTGTCCACCACACCGCCAAAGTATGCCATGATACCGCCGTAGGCACAGCCCACGACCACCTGAATGGTGGAGCAGACCAGTGCGACCAGCAGCGACAGGCGTGCACCCACCCAGACGCGGCAGAAAATGTCGCGGCCCATGGTGTCGGTGCCAAACCAGTTTGCAGCGTTGGGCGCTGCGTTCTTGAGCTTTGCGTTGATCTTGATATACTCCTGCCCGCTGATCGTGGGACCGAATGCGATGAAGAAGAAGATCACCAGCAGCATCACCATTGCGGTGACTGCCAGAGGGTTCTTTTTCAGTCTGCGCCATGCGCCCTGCCAGTAGGTGATGGTAGGGCGGTTGATCTTTTCGGTGTCAAAGCGGCTGCGGTCTACGCGTGCCGCCTGCTCAGGAGTCAGATAGGTCACTTTCTCAGCCATTGTTCTGTACCTCCTCAGCGTTTGCCGCCCTGGATACGGATCCGGGGATCGACGACAGTATACAGGATGTCGGTGACAAAGACCACGACGATATAGATCGCGGACAGGATGACCGTTTCACCCATAACGATGGTAACGTCCTGCGCAGCCACTGCGTTGACGTAGTACAAGCCCAGACCGGGGATCGAGAAGACGCTCTCGATGAAGAAGGAGCCGGTGATGCACATTGCCACGCTCATGGGGAGGTTGGTCACGATGGGGATAAAGGCGTTGCGGATGACGTGGTGCATGACGACCTCGCGGTGGGTCAGACCCTTGGATTCTGCGGTCAGGATATAATCCTGGTGCATCACGTCCAGCATGCTCGCCTTGAGCAGACGGGCATAAGAGGCGATGTAGCCAAAGCAGCCCGCCAGCGTGGGCAGCACGGTGTACTCCCAGCCGCCGGTCCAGATGTGCTCGGTGGGCCAGCCGATGACCGGGAACCAGCCCAGCGTACCGGCAAATACCTGCTGCAATAGCAGCGCGAACACAAGGTTTGGCACTGATATCAACAAGATCGACAGCGCGACCACGAAGTAGTCCCAGATGGTGCCCTTCTTGACCGCCGCCAGAACGCCCAGCAGCAAGCCCACCGAGACACCCAGCAGCATCTGCTGGATGCCCAGACGTGCCGAGACGGGGCCTTTTGCCTTGATGATGGACTGGACCGTTTCGCCCTCGTAGATGATGGACTCGCCAAAGTCACCGTGGAGCAGACCCTTCATCGTAATGAAATAGCGCTCCATGACCGGCTTGTCCAGACCATACTTGGCATACATACGCTGCGCCACACTGTCCGGCAGACGTTCCACGCGCGCAGAAAGCGCGTCGCCCGGCGTCGCTGCCAGCAGGAAGAAGGTCGCAGTCGCAATGATAAACAGGGTAAGCAGCATCACGCACAGCCGCTTGACCGTATATTTCAGCATATTCATAACAGCATGACCTCTGTCTTTCTACGCAAAAAGCGGGAAGAACGATGCCGTCCTCCCCGCTCCTTTGCAAAGAAGTTTGGTTTTCGGTTCCGGATTAGTGCTTCAGGATCTTGACACGAGAGAATTCGTACTCGGTGCCGAACATCGGCATGCTCAGACCCTGAACATAGTTCTGTGCGTACATCTGAGAGTTCTGGAAGTACAGGGGGATGCAGCCGCCCTTCTCCATCAGGACCTTCTCAGCCTTGCCGAACAGCTCCATGCGCTCGTTGTCGTCCTGGCTGGAGCCTGCCTGCTCGATCAGAGCATCGTACTCCGCATCGGTGAAGCCGCCCATGAACTTTGCGTAGCCGTTGCCGGTGACGAACAGCTCGAAGAAGGTCATCGGGTCGTTGTAGTCGCCGTTCCAGCCCATGGAGTAGAAGTCGTACTGGTAGGAGTCACGCGCAGTCTTCCAGGTGCTGACGTCGGGGTAGGTGTCGATCTTGACATGGACGCCCAGCTTGTCTTCCAGCTGCTGCTTGTACCACTCCAGCTGAGTCATGCTCTCTGCGGTGGTGTTGTAGGTGAAGGTGGTCAGGGTGACATCGTCGGTGGTGCCGGTGAAGCCCACTTCCTTCATGCCTTCCTCGAACAGAGCCTTCAGCGCCTCGGGAGAGTTGTCCTCAGAAGCCAGCGGTTCCGGATTGACGGCACGGAACTCGGTGTTGCCGACCGTGATGCCGTAGGGGATCAGGCTGTAAGCGAGGGTGTTCAGGCCTTCCTTGAACATATAGTTGAACTCCTCGCGGTCCATTGCCAGAGCCATTGCCTTGCGGCACTTGGGGCTGAGCATCAGGCCGGAGGGGCCGCCGTTGCCGGCGGGGTGCTGGTCGATGACCAGATAGGTCACGCTGGGATCGGTCTTGCTAAAGTACTGGAAGGTACCGTCTGCGACCTTGCCCTCCCACAGACCAACATACTCGTAGTCCGACAGGGTCAGAACGTCGATCTGCTGGCTCTCCATCAGCTGAGCCTTGGTGGAGGACTCGGAAACGACGCGCAGCTCGATCTTTTCGAGAGTGACGTTCTCAGCGTTCCAGTAGTTCTCGTTCTTGGTCAGGGTCATGCTGTTCTCCAGCACGCGGTTTGCAATGCAGAAAGGACCATTGTAAACGTGCAGGCTGTAATCGTTGGTCCAGTTGCCGCCCGCTGCGTCTGCTGCATCGATCAGCTCCTTACGCACGGGGTAGAAGCAGACCATACCGACCTTCTTGATGAATGCCGGATCCGGAGCGATCAGAGTTGCCTCAAAGGTCAAATCGTCGATGTACTTGACAGCAACATCTTCCACCTTGCCGCCGTTCTCGCAGTAATCCTCAGCACCAATGATGCCGTAAGCGAGGAATGCGTAGCTGAATGCCAGATCCGGGTTGACCAGACGCAGCCAGCTGTCCACATACTGCTGAGCGGTAACAGGAACACCGTCGTTCCACTTCATGCCTTCGCGCAGGTGGAAGGTGTAGGTCAGACCGTCCTCGGAAACATCGTAGCTGGTGCAGCCAGCGTTCTCGACGACATCGACACCGTTCTCATCGGTGAAGGTGCGGAACAGACCCTCCTGCACAGCGGTCAGGACCATGAACTCGTTGGCGTTGCGAACGTCGTTCACGTCGATCAGAGAGCACTCGGTGTAGGTCATGCTCAGAACCTGCTCGGCTGCCAGTTCAGTCGTGGTGGGAGCCGCAGCAGCGGTAGAGTTTGCTGCGGAAGATGCGGTGGAGCTTGCGGAACCGCCGCCGCAGGCAGACAGAACGCCTGCTGCTGCAAGGCTTGCGGAGCTGACGCCGACAGCCTTCAGAAAGCTGCGGCGGCTGATGTTGTTGGAACGCATAATCTTTTTCTCCTTTTGACTTCAATTTCCGGGCCTATTTCCCTCTGCCCGTGTCAATATAAAACAACCCGAGCCGTCCTGAACGCACCCGCCTTGCCCCATACACCGGGAAGCACCAAAGTACTTTTTATAGTAACGCTCTAATATTATCATTATGCGTGCGGTTTTGTCAACTTCAAAGTGAATTTTAGTATATTTGTTCAAAGAAAATAGGGTCATATCGTTGCACACCGCACGCCGCATTGAAATTTTCCGGTTTTTACAGGTTTCTCCACCTGTTTTTTCCACACAATACCTTGCAGGGTTTCCACTCCTCTGCCCGGAAATACGCTTGTTTTCCGGGCAGTTTTTCCAGCCGGATAAAAACTCTTTATGATCCCGGTATTATGCGGACACTTTGCTGATCTATTGTGTCCGATTTTTCCGACTTCTTCCGCACATAGAGCAAAAGACAGTGCAGCGGTATCCTTCCTTGTAAAAAAAGCCCGTTGATTTTCCCTCGGAAAAGTCAACGGACTTAAATGTTTTATTTGTGCGGATTCAAAACGCTTGCGCAATTACTTGCGAGGAAAAGTCGCAGGGCTTTCTGCCAATACTGGTGGTATTAGGATCACCCCCGCGTATGCGGGGAAAAGTCCTTGCTTGCCCTTGCGTTAGCAAAAAGCAGAGGATCACCCCCGCGTATGCGGGGAAAAGCGACACACGGCTTGTCATGACCAATGCAGAAAAGGATCACCCCCGCGTATGCGGGGAAAAGTGTAGGCGCGGGCGGCGCGGGACATGACGATGAGGATCACCCCCGCGTATGCGGGGAAAAGTTTCCAGCTCATAAGAGCTGTGTAAGCT
>CAZUDU010000081.1:2690-7133 GCA_964619455.1 uncultured Faecalibacterium sp. | reverse complement strand
CCGGAATCACCGCCAGCGCCGCTATCACCGGAACCGCTCTCGGTATTACCGCCGGAACCACCTTCAGTACCACCGGAGCTATCATCTGCCTGAACGATCCCCCGATACGCTGCACCGATGGGAGCATGATCCTCCTGCGTCAGCAGGTAGGCCTTGATGACAGCACCTTCCGGGCAGACCCCCGTCAGTGTGATCTGTTCCGTTCCGTCGGAAGACACCGCCGTCATTCCGCTGGCTATCATTTTTTCCTCGCCGGCATCCGCATAGACTGCCACCACAAGATCCGCATTTTCCGTCACTGAGCAGGTGACTTCTGCCACCCCATCGGTCACCGTAACACTGCTGATCCCGCCCGAAGTACCGTTTTCTTCTTCCAGAAGCTCGCTGCTTTCAGCGGCAGCTCCTGCATCTATGCCCGGCTTCAGCACGCCAGCAGAGAACCTCTCATCGCTCTCCGCCGCATACGCGCCCAGCGGCATAACGTTCATCGTCATTGCCAGAGACAACACGATCGCCAGTATCCTTTTCATTGTTCATGACCCCTTCCTTGTTGATCTCACCAAAGAATACACCGGTTTTATTGTACTCTCCTTTCCCGTCATTTTCCAACTTTCTTTCCCATCTTTTTATGCAGACGGTTCTTTTTCGTCCATTTGCCGAATTTCCTCTCTCTTTTTTGTGCAAATAAATTTTTCTTCCTTTCTGCACGCAGAAAATCTGCTTAATTTCAGCCCGAATGCTTTTTTCGTTCATAACTTTGTGATACCATAGAAGATAGTGAATTTTACAAATCAACAAGGGACGGAGATCAGTCCATGGAACACTATGATTGGAACGACGGCTGGCTGTTTGCCCCAACCTTTGACCCTGCGCTGGTGCGCCCAGGCTGCCCGGAGCTGACACTGGAACCGGTGCGGCTGCCGCATACCGTGCGGGTGATGCCGTATAACTACTGCAACGAGAACGATTATCAGCGCCTGTGCGGTTACCGCCGGGAGTTCTTTGCCCCGCGGGAGTGGGCCGGGCGCACGATCCTTCTGACCTTTGGTGCCGTTGCGCACGACGCCACCGTTTTTTGCAACGGGCGGCGGCTGTTCCACCATGCCTGCGGCTACACCGCCTTCACCGTGGATCTGACAAGTGCCGTGCGCCTGGGCGAGACCAATGTGATCGCCGTGCGGTGCGACACCCGCGAGGATCTGAACATCCCGCCTTTTGGCGGCCAGCCGGACGCGCTGACCTACGGCGGCATCTGGCGCGCGGTCAGTCTGGACATCAAGGAACCCGCCTACCTGCGGGACGTTTTTATCGAAGCAAAAGCGGAAGGCGATTTCCGCATCTATACCACCACTGTGGGCGAAACGATCGGCTGCACCCTGCAGGCCGAGATCCGCAGCCCTTCCGGAGTGCGTGCCTTCTACAGCGGCGAGCTTTCGCTGCCCATCACCGGCGCGCTGAACGGAGCACGTCCGTGGAGCATCGACCGCCCCACCCTGTACACCCTGACCGTCCGGCTCATCCGTCCGGGCACCGGCGGCCTGCCGGACCGCGTTCTGGACGAAAAGATCGTGCGGTTCGGCTTCCGCACCATTCAGTTCGTGGCGGGCGGGCTGTACCTCA
This sequence comes from uncultured Faecalibacterium sp., assembly GCA_964619455.1. Classification (GTDB taxonomy): domain Bacteria; phylum Bacillota; class Clostridia; order Oscillospirales; family Ruminococcaceae; genus Faecalibacterium. The sequence continues at coordinate 5,513 of CAZUDU010000081.1, read as the reverse complement.
ACGGCGAGCGGGTCTCCCTGCGCGGGCTGAACCGCAGCCAGAGCTACGCCTATCAGGGCTACGCCATGCCGGACAGCATCCAGCGGCTGGATGCCCAGCTTTTGAAGAAGGAGCTTGGCTGCAACGCGGTGCGCGCGCCGCTTTCGCCGCAAAGCCCGGCATTTCTGGATGCCTGCGATGAGCTGGGGCTTTTGGTCTTTGCCGAGATGCCCGGTTACCGCTTTATCGGCGACGAGGTGTGGAAGGCACAGGCACTGCAGAACTGCCGTGAGATGGTCTGCCAGTGCCGCAACCACCCCAGCGTCTTTTTGTGGGGTGCGCGCGTGCCCTGCAGCGCCGACGATGACGCGTTCTACAAACGCACCAACGAAGCGATCCACCGGCTGGATCCCACCCGTCCCACAGCAGGCACACGCACCACCCGCAAGAGCAGCCTGCTGGAGGATGTATACGCTTACAGCGATTATTCCTACCGCGGGCGCGGTGCCGCGTGCGAGACCCGCACCGCCGTGACCGCCGATACCCGCAAGGGCTACCTGATCAGCGAGTACGGCGGGCAGCAGTTCCCCGCCAAGCCCTTTGACGATGAAGCACACCGTCTGGTGCAGGCGCTGCGATTTGCGGCAGTGCTCAACGATTCCATCGCCCAGCCGGGCGTGGCGGGCAGCTTTGGCTGGTGCATGACCGACTACAACAGCCACCGCACCTATGGCAGCGGCGACCGCATCTGCTACCACGGTGTGATGGATATGTTCCGCAACCCGAAGCTCTCGGCAGTTGTCTATGCCAGCCAGAAAACGCCCCGTGCCCCTTCGGACATCGTGCTGGAGGTCTCGTCCAGCATGGCATTGGGCGATCTGCCCAATGGTTCCGCGGACGCGTGCTGGGCGTTCACCAACGCCGAGAGCGTCCGGCTCTACCGTGACCACGACTTTGTGGCAGAGTTCTTCCCGGATCGGCGCGGACGGTTCGCCGCCCTGCCGCATCCACCCATCGAGATCCGCGATTTTGTCGGTTCCCTGCTTGAAAAATACGAAGGCCTCGACCATGCCACCGCGGTGCAGATCGCCGCGATCCTGAACGAACTGCGCCGGGACGCGCTGGAGCTTTCGACCCTGACCAGAGCAAAGCTCCTTTCGCTGCGGCTGAACTGGAACGATCTGCTGCGGATGTACTACAAGTATATCGGTGTGCTGGGCAGCCCCAACTCGGTCTACCGCTTTGAGGCGGTCTGGCACGGGCGCGCCGTGCGCACCGTGATCCGGGAGCCGGTGCAGAGCGTCCGGCTGGAATGCGTGGTGCACAACCCCATCTTGACCGACGGCCCCACATGGGACTGCGCCGCGGTCAGCCTGCGCGCCATCGACCAGAACGGCAACCTCCTGCCCTACTGCGGCGAGGCTGTCCAGCTCAGTGTGGAAGGTCCGGTGAAGATCCTGGGTCCTTCCATCGTCCCGCTGCGCGGCGGCATGGCGGGCACCTACCTTGCCACCACCGGGGAAGCCGGGCAAGCCGTGCTGCACTGCCGCATGGAGTGCGCACTGGAGACCGAAGCCGTCCTGACTGTGCGCTGCCGCCAGAGTTAAATCCCGTCCTTTCATGATAGATTTGCACCCTGTTCAAAGTTTTATCATGTTTGGCTGGTATCCTAACAGTAAAGAACATTTGCCCCGATGGGCTCATCGGGGAATTTTTACAGAGGTGTAATCAGGTTATGAAAGAAAAATTCCGTCAGTTTATGATCGGGCGCTACGGCACCGATGGTCTCAACCAGGCATTGAGCATCGCTTCCATCGTTTTTATCCTGCTCGCGCTCGTGAGCCGCATTTCTCTGTTCAGCTGGCTGGGTCTGGCGCTGCTGGTGCTATGCTACTACCGCACCTTCAGCCGCAACATCTCCAAGCGTACCGAGGAGAACTATAAATATTACACCCTGAAGGATCAGATCGACCGCAAGTTCCGCGGGCTGAAAGATCAGTGGGCAAACCGCAAGATCTATCACTACTACCGCTGCCCCAAGTGCCGCCAGAAGCTGCGTGTGCCCCGCGGACGCGGCCGCATCCAGATCTCCTGCCCCCGCTGCGGCACCCAGTTCATCAAGAAGAGCTGAGCGATGTTTGGCTATATCGTTCCCAATCAGACCGTCATGGATCCCGAAGCACAGGCACGCTACCGCAGTGCCTACTGCGGGCTGTGCCGCCGCATCGATGCGCTGCATGGGCTGCGGGGCCGGTTCACCCTGAGCTACGATCTGACTTTTTTGAACCTGCTGCTGTGCAGTCTGTACGAGGGCGAAGGCAATGCCGTCACCGGGCATGACCGCTGCCCCATCCATCCTTTCCACGGGGTGGATTGGCGCTCGGACGACCCCACCGACTATTGCGCCGACCTGAGCGTTGCGCTGCACTACTATAACGCCGAAGATAAATGGAAGGATGACCACAGCCTGCTGGGGCTGGGGTATGAAAAACTGCTGGAGCGCTGCCGCGTGGATGCCGAACAGCGTTATCCGCGCCAGTGCAGTGCTATCCGCAGCTGTCTGGACAAGCTTGCCGCATACGAAGCCGCCGGGAGCGAGGATCTGGACGCTGTTTCCGGCTGTTTTGGCGAGCTGATGGCTGAGCTGTTCGACTACAAGCAGGATCACTGGTCCCCGGAGCTGCGCAGCATCGGCTTCCATCTGGGCAAGTTCATCTATCTTCTGGACGCCTACGACGACCTGAAAAAGGACAAGCGCAAGGGCGCTTACAACCCGCTCAAGACCCTGAGCGAGCAGCCCGGCTACGAGGAAGAGATGCGGGAGATCTTTGAGCTTTTGCTGGC
>CAZUDU010000081.1:0-2590 GCA_964619455.1 uncultured Faecalibacterium sp. | reverse complement strand
GCACAAAATGAGACGTGAGGAAGTATATCCATGAGAGATCCCTATGAGGTGCTGGGCGTTTCGCGCGGCGCAAGCGATGACGAGATCAAAAAAGCATACCGCGCCAAATGCAAGCGCTGGCACCCCGACCTGAACCCGGGCGACCCCTCTGCCGAAGAGCACTTCAAGGAGGTGCAGGCCGCCTACGATGCGATCACCAAGGGCGAGACCGGGCCTTCCGCAAACGGCAATCCCTATGGTGCATACGGCGCTTACGGCGGGTACGGCCAGCAGAGCAGCTACGGCTACCAGCAGCAGAGCTACGGTCAGCAGAATTACGGCGGGTTCTCCGGCTTTGATGGATTTGAAGGTTTTGACCCGTTCGGGTTCGGCTTTGGCTTCGGCGGCTATCAGCAGCAGTCCGGCGCAAGCTACTCCGGCAGCGACACACCGGAGATGCAGGCGGCGCGCAACTTCATCGTCAACCGCCGCTATTCTGAGGCACGCCGCGTGCTGGACGGGATGTCTACCCGCAATGCCCGCTGGTATTATCTTTCCTCGCTGGCCAATCAGGGGCTGGGCAACAGCATCGATGCGCTGCAGGACGCACGCCGCGCCGTGCAGCTCGACCCGAACAACTCCGAGTACCGGATGCACTTGCAGCGGCTGCAAAACCCGGGGCAGACCTACCGCACCCAGACCACCTACGCCCAGCCGGGCGGCATGATGCGCTGGTGCTGGAGCATGATCCTGCTGAATATGCTTTGCAATTGCTGCTGCGGCGGCTGGGGTTTCCGTTTCCGGTTCTGATCCGAAAGACATAAAAAAAGGCAGATGCTTTTTCTCTGAAAGCATCTGCCTTTTTGTAGTTTTACATCACACTGAAATGTACGGCATCGTTCTTAGCCAACGACCACGATCGTGCGCTTGATGGCATCACAGGAGTAGTTGCCGGTCGCCGCTGCCGTCTGCACATAGGTGCCGGGTTCGGCCGGCAGGCGGTCGTAGTAGGTGCCGCCGTAGACCTTGCCAAAGAACTTGAAGCCGCCCTTACGATAGGTGTACTCCAGCTCTGCGCCCTCCACGACCTGACCGTCCGACTCCAGCACAGCAGAAACATCTGGCTGGACAGCAAGCTCTTCCTCATCCTGATGCGCGCGGATGATGCGCGCCTTATTCGCCTGCTGCACCTGTTCCACGGTCATGGTCGCCTTATCGTTCTGTGCCCAGTACAGGCGGACATTCTCGGTCTTGGGCTTGATCTTGAACATCGCAAAGCCTGCCGTGTTCGCATCGCCGCCGCTCAGCGCAACGGCTGCCGCCGCATAGCTGCCCGCATCCACAGGCTGCTCGTCCAGATAGATCCGGCTGAAGGTGCCTTCCGGCAGATAGCGGCGGATGAGCTTGAGCGCCAGCTTCATGCCGTCCGAGATCTCTTTCACCTGCTCCAGATAACTCTTGGGCAGATAGAAGCTCACGGTGTCCACCACCGACACCACCTCGTCTGCCACGCGGAGCAGAACGCTGACATCATTGCCGTCGATCAACTGCTTGAGGTAGCTGTACACATTGAATTCCTCTGCCTGATCCGGCGTTGCCGACATCTTTTTGGGCAGTGGGATCAGCTGGAGCAGAACGCGGAGCTTGGGCGAAAGGATCAGGCTCACATAGCCCTTTGCTGCACCGCTCAGACCCATCGCCATGCCGATATACTGGGTGTTCTCCGGGTTCGCCTGGACCGAAAGCTCAAACGGAGAGCCATAGACCAGATCACCGGTTGCCTTGATACGGATGGTCGTGATGGCATTTTCTTCTTCCAGCGTCTGCTGCACTGCCAGCGGCTCCGGCTGCGCCGATACCGCCGCGGCAGGCATTGCAAAAATGCCCGCTGCCAGCACCACAACCAGCAGCATGGAAATCATTCGCATGGTCTTTTTCATCCTAAGACCTCCTGTTTTTCTTTTTTTCGGCGTACCATCTGTACGCCTCCCGCAAAAGGGATACCCGGGCACACGCCCGCCTTTTCTTCTTTGATTTTACCGCAAAACACGGGTCCGGTCAATAACGCGATTCAAGCCCGCACATATAAATAGAAAGAGAGGACGCATGTCCATGCGTCCTCTCCTGGGTCGGGTCAGCCCTCAACAAAATATTCCGGGTGGATGCTCTGCGCCTGCTCGACCGACAGCTTGTAACGGTTGAGATGCGCTTCCAGCGCCTGCCCCAGCTGCTCCGGCGTGCCGTTCAGCAGTGCCTCCAGGATCGCCGTGTGGGACGCGCAGACCGTCTTGTTCTCGTTGGTCAGCAGGCTGAATTTGCGGATGCGCTCCACATGCTGCAAGGTCGCCAGCATATGTTCAAAGTGCATTTCCATGCCCGCGATCACGAACGCCTTGCGGTGGAACTCGTTGTCCAGATCCAGCAAACGGGTCTCGCGGCTGACCGCCGACAGATCCGCTTCCAGCAGACGGTAGGTCTCGATGTTCAGCCGGTAATCCGCCTCCTGATTCGGGGTCAGCTTGCCCTGCACCCGGCTCAGGATCTCTTTTTCCAGCGTATAGCGGGCAAACTGCTCCTGCTCCATCAGCTTGAGGTCGATGGGTGCCACATG
>CAZUDU010000080.1:5740-7250 GCA_964619455.1 uncultured Faecalibacterium sp. | reverse complement strand
CTGCCGCTGCGCTGTGACTATGCGGTGCTTTACAGCCCGGCGCTCATCCCCAGCGTGGAATTCTGCTGATATACTTGTATACATTCCCTTGTAATTTGAACGGCGGCGCGGTATGATAGATGCGTCGCCGTTTTTTCTTGGAGAGGGAGGCACCCATGACGTCGTCTAAATTTGATTCCAAACCGCTGTTTACCCGCCAGCAGCTCATTGCCCTGCTATTGCCGCTCATTGCGGAGCAGGCGCTCAGCGTGACCATCGGCCTTGCCGATACCCTGATGGTCTCCTCGGTCGGAGAGGCCGCCGTTTCCGGCGTGAGCCTTGTGGACAGCTTCAACACCCTGATGATCCAGATCATGTCCGCACTGGCCACCGGCGGCGCGGTCGTTACCAGCCAGTACATCGGCCACCGCGAACCCAAAAACGCCAAAGCCACCGCCGCACAGATCATGCTCGTACTGAGCAGCGTGAGCTGCATCGTTGCCGCCATTGTTGTGGTGGGTCGGCACGGCATCCTGCAGGGCATCTTTGGCTCGATCGACGCAGATGTAATGCGCTACGCCGAGACCTATTTCCTGCTTTCGGCGCTGAGCTACCCCTTTATTGGTCTGTACAATGCGGGCGCGGCGCTCTTCCGCGCACAGGGCAACAGCCGGGTGAGCATGCTGTCCAGCCTTGTGATGAACGTGATGAACATCGGCGGCAACGCCATCCTGATCTTCGGCTTTGGCATGGGGGTCATGGGTGCGGCGCTGGCAAGCCTTGTTTCCCGCGCGGCAGCATGCTTTGCGGTGCTCTACCTGCTGCAAAAGCCGGCGAGCCCCCTGCGCATCGAGAACCTGCGCTCCCTGAAGCCGGACGGCGCACTGATCCGCCGCATCCTGCGGGTGGGCATCCCCGCCGGCATCGAGAACGGCATGTTCCAGATCGGCAAGCTGTCGGTCTCCAGCCTGACCAGCACCCTCGGCACTGCCGCCATTGCCGCCAACGCGGTGGCAAACACCACCACGACCTTTTTGAATATCCCCGCCAATGCGGTGGGCATGGCAGTGCTGACGGTGGTCGGGCAGTGCCTTGGCGCAAATGAAAAAGAACAGGCAGTGTATTATTCCCGCCGGATGATGCTGTTTGCCTACTGCGGTGCATGGGTGATGAACCTGTCCGCCTTCCTGTTCGCAAACAAGATCGCGCTCTCCTGGTTCAGCCTTTCACCGGAAGCCGCCGCAATGGCGCTGGAGGTCATGTGCTGGTTCAACATCGTGTCGCTGTTCTTCTGGCCGTCCAGCTTTACCCTGCCCAACATCCTGCGTGCCGCCGGAGACGCCCGCTTTACCATGACGGTGAGCGTCATCTCGATGTGGGTGTTCCGGGTCGGCTTCTGCTATCTGATGGTCAAGGGTTTTGGCGGCGGTCTGCTGTCCATCTGGGGCGGTATGTTCCTCGACTGGGTGTTCCGCTCGCTGCTTTTCTTTATCCGCTTTGTGCGCGGCAAGTGGCTGGAGCAGGTCGTGAT
>CAZUDU010000080.1:0-5640 GCA_964619455.1 uncultured Faecalibacterium sp. | reverse complement strand
AGGAAATACACCGCCGGGATAGGCAGCCCCAGCTCCTCCGCGATATCCACGATGCGCACCCGCTGCTGTTCCATCTGTGCGATCCTTTCTTAAAACAAGCCCTCCGGCAGGCAGATATCCTGCTTTGGAACCTTTGCCCAGTCGAACTCCTTCACAAGGCTTTCGGGCGTGCGGGGCGCCGGTTCCGGCTGCAAGCCATAGGCAAACGCCAGCTTGCCGATGATCTCCGGCGCGGTGTACTTCTCCCGCAGGTTCTCAAGGCTCTGGTCGCCGTCCCGCTTGGACAGCCGCCGCCCGTCCGGTGCCAGCAAAAGCGGGCAGTGGGCAAAGCGGGGCGCTTGCAGCCCCAGCAAGCGGTACAGATACAGCTGCCGCGCCGTGGAGGAAAGCAGATCCGCCCCCCGCACCACCTCGGTCACGCCCATACGGGCATCGTCCACCACCACAGCGAGCTGGTATGCAAACACGCCGTCCGCACGGCGCAGATAAAAATCCCCACAGTCGTGCAGCAGGTTCTCGGTGTGGCTGCCCATGCAGCCATCCACAAAGGTCACATCCTCATCCGGGACCATCAGCCGGTATGCGGGGGATTTTTTCAGCCGCTTTTCCGCGATCTCGGCCTCGGTCAGCCCCCGGCAGGTGCCGGGGTAGATCACATTGCCATCCGAGGTATGGGGCGCACTGGCGGCGTGGAGCTGCGCACGGGAGCAAAAGCAGGGGTAAACGATCCCCTGTTTTTGCAGGCGCTCAAACGCTTCCGTGTAGATCGGGGCACACTCGCTCTGGTAATAGGAGCCGTTCGCCCCGCCGTAGCTGCCGCCCTCATCCCAGCCAAGACCCAGCCATTCCAGATCCTGTTCCAGCAGATCGGCGTATTTCCGGGGGCAGCGCTCCGCGTCCAGATCCTCGATGCGCAGCACGATCCGCCCGCCCTGACTTTTGGCACTGAGCCACGCCAGCAGGCTGCACGCAAGATTGCCCAGATGCAGCCGCCCGCTGGGGCTGGGGGCAAACCGCCCGGTCGCCCCGCTCACAGCTCCAGTCTCCACTGCCCGTCCTCCGGCTGGAAGATGGGGGTGTTATAGTAGGCGGCACAGGCATTGGCAAGGTGCTCGGCATCGGCGCAGCTTGCCGTCTCCATTGCCGAGTGCATGGCGAGCTGCCCGGCACCGATATCCACCATCGGCATCAGGATCTGATGCCCCAGCAGGTTGCCCAGCGTGCTGCCGCCCGCCACATCCGCGCGGTTGGCGAACACCTGCACCGGCACACCTGCCTTTTCGCAGATGGCAGTGAATGCCGCGCCGGTCAGACCGCTGGTGGTGTAGGTCTGGCGTGCGTTGTATTTGAGGATGACACCGCCGCCCATCCGGACCGGGTTGTTCGGGTCGCTCTTTTCCGGATGGTTGGGGTGGGTCGCGTGGCCATTGTCTGCGCTGAGCAGCAGCGAGTTCGTGCGGGCACGGATACTCTGCTCCCGGCTCACGCCAAGGCTTTCCTCGATGCGCGCCAGCACATCTGCCATCAGGGTGCCTTCTGCGCCCTGACGGCTGGAAGAGCCGACCTCCTCGTTGTCGAACATCACCCACAGATCACCGCGCCCGGCTTCCTCGCCGCGCCCCTGCAAGAAGCCCCACAGGGTGGTGTAGGCACATTCCAGATCATCGATGCGGGCAGACATGAAGTACTCCCCTGCCAGACCCATCCGCTGCGCCTTTTCGGTGGTGCAGAGCACGAGATCCGAGCCGAGGATGTCCTCCGGTGCAACGCCCGCTTCGGCAGCAAGAGTCGCCTTCAGGCTGCCGCCCTCCGCACCAAAGATGGGCTGCAGATCGACCTGCGGGTTATACTTCATGCCGGTGTTCGCGTCCCGGTTGAAGTGGATGCAAAGGTTCGGGATGACCGCCAGCGCCCGCTCCGGGTGCACCAGACGGGTCTCGATGCCCTGTGCGGTGCGCACCAGCAGCCGCCCCGCCACGCTCAGCGGGCGGTCGAACCAGGTGGACATGATCATGCCGCCGTAACCCTCGGTCTCGGCGCGGGCAAAGCCGTGGTCTGCACCGTCCAGCAGCTTGATGCGCCAGGTGGGAGCATCGCTGTGGCTCGCTGCTGCGTGCCAGCCGGTCAGCTCTCCGGTGGGCATCCGCCATGCAAGGATGGCAGAACCGTTACGGGTAGTGTAGTATTTGCCGCCGGGCACGAGCTGCCACGCCGCGCTTTCCGGGCAGTTGACATAGCCCTCGGCTTCCAGCAGCTTTGCAGCTTCGGCTACCGCATGGAAGGGGCTGACACCCGCATTGAGAAAATCGAACATTTTTTCCATCGAGAATTGCATCTTGACGACTCCTTTTCAAAGGCATTTTTACTCTGTGTTTTGAGACCATTATATGCCGCCCGCAGGCAAAAGGCAAGGGTGTGCACCGCACCAAAAAACGCTCTCCCGGATGGGAGAGCGTTCGGGGGGCTTTACTTCAGTTCCGGCCAGTAGCCCTTGTTTGCTTCGATCATGTCATCCAGCACAGCTTTTGCCACGTTCATGCTGGGCACGGTCTTGTTCAGGGTGAAGGCCTGCAGCACCTTTTCGTAGCTGCCCTCAATGCAGCCCTCGACCAGCAGCTTTTCGCAGTTGAGCTGCTGCATCATCAGACCCTGCTGGAACAGCGGGATGTTGCCCCGGGCAATGACCTCCGGGCCGTTCTTTCCGATGTAAGCGGGCAGCTCCACCATTGCATCATAGGGCATGTTGGGGATGGCTCCGCGGTTCTCGGTGATGATGAGGAAACGCGCCTTGGTGTCATTCTTCAGCGCTGCAGACAGGTCTGCGATCCAGTCGCCGTGGCTGCCGGCGTAGAAGGTCTTTTCGTCCACCTCACCGGTCTGGAGATAGTGGTCGATGCCGTCGAACAGGTTCTTCTCGCGGGTATCCATGACCTCGTTGGCGCGGGTGCGGCTGGGGTCGGAATGCTCCACGAACTCCTTGGTCTGGAGGTAGTAGTTCAGGTAGGTGTTGGGCAGATAATCCGGGAAGTTCTCCATGATCTCGTACACGCCCTTCCAGACGTAGTACCAGCTGCCCTTGGTGTGGCGGTTGCCGCCGGAGCTGGAGGAGGAAGTCAGCGCAGCCATGCCCTTGAGGTAGCTCTCCGGCAGGAGGATCTGCTTTTCCTTGATGTAAGCGCGGAGCTTGGGCATCAGATCCTCGCCCTTGTACTGGATGGAGGTGAACCAGCCAAAGTGGTTCAGACCAAAGTAGTCGTACACGATCTGCTTTTTGTCCTGGATCTCCATGGCCGCCGCGACCACATCGATGATGGCGATGGGCATATCACAGATGTTGATGATGCGGGCGTTGGGGCGCAGCTTGCGGCACGCCTCCGAAACGATGGCGGCGGGGTTGGAGTAGTTGAGGATCCAGTAATCCTTATTGGCGTACTTCTCCACCTCGTCGATGAGCTGGATCATGGGGAAGATGGTGCGCATGCCGTAGGCCATGCCGCCGCAGCCGCAGGTCTCCTGACCCACACAGCCGTGGCGCAGGGGGATCTTCTCGTCCTGCTCGCGCATAGCGTAGCCGCCCACGCGCATCTGTGCAAAGATGAAGGACGCACCGGTATAAGCCTCTTCCACATCGGTGGTGACGGTCAGCTTGATGTTGGTTTTCAGCTCCTCGTGCAGGACCCAGTCCACCACCACGGCGACCTTATCCTGACGTTCCTTGTTCACGTCGTACAGACGGATCTCGTCCAGCTCCAGCTCTTCGCGGCGCAGGGCGATGGATTTGACGATGCCGGGGGTAAAGGTACTTCCGCCGCCTGCGATCGTAATTACCATAGTAAAATCACTCCTTTATCAGTTCAAGAGCTTTGTCCCGAAAGCTCAGTGCATCTTTTCCAGCTGTGCTTCCACTGCACGCTTGATATCCGGCACCTGCAAGCCGTAAACGATCTGGATGTCGGTGCCCTTCTTCACGATGCCGCTGTTGGGCAGCTGGTTGATCTTTGCTTCGTCGAGCTTGGCTGCGTCCTTGATGCTGACGCGCAGGCGGGTAAAGCAGTTATCCACCGTATCGATATTGTCCTTGCCGCCCAGACCCTCGATGATGCACAGCACCTCCGCAGCGTTGGCAACGTCGATCTTCTTTTCCGGCTCCTTGTCGTTCTCGGTGCCCTCGACGGCACGGCCCGGCGTACGCAGATTGAACACCTTGATGAGCACGGTGAACACCACAAAGTAGACCACGATCTGGCACAGTGCCAGCAGGTACAGGGTGGGATAGTTGGTCTTTTCCACACCGGCAGACAGGTTCATCAGCACGGAACCCAGAAGGTTGGTGGTAAAGCCGGTAACGTGGAAGACGTTCAGCAGCACGATGAACAGACCCGCGATGACTGCGTGTGCCACCCACAGGATGGGCGCGGCAAAGCAGAACATGAAGTCGATCGGCTCGGTGATGGATGCCAGAGATGCAGTGAAGGCCAGCGGAACCAGAATGGCTGCGGTCTTTTTGCGGTTCTCCTTGCGTGCGCAGAAGATGAACGCCGCTGCGATGCCAAAGTAGCCGAAGGTCTTGGTGAAGCCGGTGTACATCCAGACGATGCCCTCAGAGAACGGCATGCCCATGCTGTACTCCATCATCATGACGATGTAGGAACCGGTGTAGGTGGTGTCGCCCAAGGTCAGGCTGTTGCCCAGTGCAGAGAACTGGAACGGGGTGTAGATGAGGTGATGCAGACCGGTGGGGATGAGGAAGCGCTCCAGGAAGCCGTACAGGAACAGACCAAAGTTGCCGGAGGTGGCAATGAGGTTGGTCAGCGCGGCAATGGCGTTCTGCACCGGGGGCCAGAAGAAGCAGGAACCAAAACCGAACAGGATGGAGAATGCCACCATGCAGGTAAAGGACCAGCGGGTGCCGGAGTAGATCTGGGTGATGACGCCCTTGAAACGCTTGTCACAGGTGCGGTTGTAGATCCAGCCGGTGACAAGGCCGAGGATGATGCCGCCGAACACGCCCATGTCCACCGTCTGGATGCCGAACACGGTGGACTGGCCGGTACCGTACAGCCCCACCATCGGGTCTGCTGCTGCCAGCATGCCCAGCTGGGTCAGGGTAACGTTGCCTGCGGTCAGGTACATCAGGTAGCTCATCAGCGCAATGATGCCTGCCTGATGCTTGTTCTTTTTGGCCAGCGCCGCAGCGATGCCCACACAGAACATGACGCTGAGGTTGTTGATGATGACCATGATGCAGTTGTAGATCAACTGGCCCAAAATCTTGATGGGGGTCCAGTTGAGCATGGGGATCATGCCCGCCAGCGAGCTGCTGGTCAGCAGTGCACCCAGCACCAGGATCAGACCCGCTGCCGAAATGTAGGACAGCGGAGCGAGCATCGCCTTGGAGAACTTCTCCAGAGCATTCATGATTTTGTCTTTCATGGGTGACTCCTCACTTTTGACGATAAGTTTCTTGCGGTCTATTCCACAGAGTATCCAACGCTCTGTAAAACCAAATTCAGGGCACAAGCTTTGTCAGGTGGATGAGCAGATAGACCTGCTCCTGATGGTTCAGCTCGTAATCAAATTCCTTCCGCAGGTAGGCATTGATGCTCCGGATACAGCGCTCATTGCGCACATCGTGGTGCA
>CAZUDU010000079.1:5609-7327 GCA_964619455.1 uncultured Faecalibacterium sp. | reverse complement strand
GGGGGAAAGCGTTGAAATTCCATTTTTCGCAGAAAAAGATGTTGAAAACCATCCCCGTTGGATACAAACTAAAGGAGAAATCCCATGAACAAAAAGCAGAAAAAAGTCTTAAAGCAGATCCTGCTTTCTCTGGCGCTGCTGATCGTTCTGCAGATCGTGCTGGCACTGCTGCCGCCTCTGCCCGCCCTTGTAGAGCTGGTGCTCTACCTGATCCCCTACATCGTAGTCGGCAAGGACGTTCTGCGCAAAGCGGTCAAGGGCGTCAAGAACCGCCAGCCCTTTGACGAGTGCTTCCTGATGGCGGTTGCCACGGTGGGCGCATTTGCTCTGGGCGAATATCTGGAAGGCTGTGCCGTTATCCTGTTCTATCAGGTGGGCGAGCTGTTCCAGAGCGTTGCCGTGGGCAAGAGCCGCCAGTCCATCAGTGCCTTGATGGACATCCGCCCGGACTACGCCAACATCGAGACGGCGGACGGTCAGCTGGAGCAGGTCGACCCGGACGAGGTCGAGGTCGGCAGCATCATCGTGGTACAGCCCGGTGAGCGGGTGCCCATCGACGGCGTGGTCGTGGAAGGTACTTCGGCGCTGAACACCGCTGCCCTCACCGGCGAGAGCCTGCCCCGCGATGCTTCCGCCGGGGATGAGGTCATCAGCGGCTGTGTCAACATGACCGGTCTGCTCAGGATCCGCACCACCAGGGAATTTGGCGAATCCACCGTTTCCAAAATTCTGGATCTGGTGGAGAACTCCAGCATGAAAAAAGCGCGGACAGAGAACTTCATCACCCGCTTTGCGCGGGTCTATACCCCGGCGGTGTGCTACGGCGCTCTGGCGCTGGCATTCCTGCCGCCGCTGGTGCTTCTGGTGCTCGGCCAGCCCGCCCGCTTTGGCGACTGGGTCTACCGTGCACTGACCTTCCTCGTCATCTCCTGCCCGTGTGCGCTGGTCATCTCGATCCCTCTGAGCTTCTTTGGGGGCATCGGCGGCGCGAGCGCCTGCGGCATCCTCGTCAAAGGCTCGACCTATCTGGAAGAGCTGGCACGTGCCGGGGTGGTCGTATTCGATAAGACCGGCACCCTGACGCAGGGCCGCTTTGCAGTGGTGGGCATCCACCCCGCACCGGGTATTGCACCGGAACAGCTCGTGGAAACCGCCGCCCTTGCAGAGAGCTGGTCCAGACATCCCATCTCCCTGAGCATCAAAAATGCCTACGGCAAGCCCCTTGACCCTGCACGGGTGACCGGCGTGGAAGAGCTGGGCGGCCACGGCGTGACTGCCACCGTAGACGGCGATCCCGTTGCCTGCGGCAATGCCCGTCTGATGGAAAAGCTGGGGCTTTCCGCCCCCGCCGTGACCGAGGTGGGCACGGTCGTGCACGTTGCAGTGAACGGCAGCTATGCAGGCTGTCTGGTCATTGCAGACGTGGTCAAGCCAAACAGTGCTGCTGCCATCCGTGCGCTGAAAAACGCCGGTGTACGCAAAACGGTCATGCTGACCGGTGACGCCGAGCCGGTGGCAAAGGCTGTTGCGGCAGAGCTTGGGCTGGACGAGTTCCACGCCGGGCTGCTGCCGGGTGATAAGGTGGAGGAGATCGAAGCCCTGCTGGCAAAAAAGAGCCCCAAGGAGAACCTCGTCTTTGTGGGCGACGGCATCAACGACGCACCGGTGCTCTCCCGCGCGGATATCGGCATTGCAATGGGTGCGCTCGGCTCGGACGC
>CAZUDU010000079.1:0-5509 GCA_964619455.1 uncultured Faecalibacterium sp. | reverse complement strand
TCGTTGGCGGCAACGTACAGCACATGGTCTGCCAGCTGTGCCAGCTCCGAAGGATAATAGCGGGTGACTGCAATGGTCGGGGTGCCGCTGTTCTTCAATTCCTTCAGGCACTCGATCATCTCCACCGTCTGCCCGGAATAAGAGAACACGATGCCCACATCGCTCGGCTGGGCGTTGCGTGCCTGCAGCCGCTGGGAGTGCCAGTCCTCGTTGACGACACAGGGCTTGCCCAGACGCAGAAATTTCAGATATGTATCCTTGGCGACACACAGCGAGGAGCCAAGCCCGAACAGGTGGATGGTGCCGCAGTTGACCATCAGCTCCACACAGCGCTCCAGCTCATCCAGCAGCAGAAGGCGCTGGGTATCCCGCAGGCACTGGATGTTCTTCTGGGTCACCTTGTCCACGATCTCCTGCAGGCTGTCCTGCGGAGTGATGTCCCGCTCCTGATGGCTGCCGTGCTCGCCCAGTGTGGCAAGCTCGAGCGTCAGCGCATGGCGCAGCTCCTTGTAGCCCTGAAACCCCACCGCGCGGCAGATACGCACCACGCTGGACGGCGACGAAAAGGACGCTTTCGCCAGCTCCCGAATGGTCATCATGGAGGTTTCCGCAGGGTTTGCGAGGATAAAACGTGCGATCTGGCGCTCGGTGCTGCTGAGCGAGGGCTGGATCTCACGCAGGCGCAACAGGACATTTTGCATAAAGACGGCTCCTTTTCTGGTTGGCTGGCCGGGCGGCTTTGCGTGGACACAAAGCCTTTTTTTACCGGAAAAACCTTGTTCAAAAACATTGTACCATAGTTTTTGCCATTTTACGATACTTTGTGCATCATTTTTCAGTGTTCTTTGATGTATCCAAAAGCTCTTCGTTTTGAGCATTCTTCACAAAAACATCAAAACAAACACCAAAACTTTCAAAACTTAAAACATTCGTGAAACATTGTACCACAAGCAGGTTTTTTTATAGACATTTTGTTCGAACTTGTTTATAATTTAGTCATAATCTGTTGGAACGAACCCCCACCAAAAATCGAGGTGTAAAAAATGGCTGTGAATCTGACCGGTATGACTACCGAGACCCGCAACCCCCGCACGATGATGCTGGACACCATGTCTGAGCTGGAGATCGTGACCGCAATGAACGAAGAGGACGCCCGCGTTCCCCTCGCCATTGCAAAAGTCCTGCCCGAGATCGCACAGGCTGCTGCATGGGCAGTCGAGTCCTTTGAAAAGGGCGGCCGTCTGTTCTACATGGGCGCCGGCACCAGCGGCCGTCTGGGTGTTCTGGACGCTGTCGAGTGCCCGCCGACCTTCGGCGTGCCTCAGGGCAAGGTCGTTGGCCTGATCGCCGGCGGCGACAAGGCTTTCGTCGTGGCCGTGGAAGGCGCCGAGGACAGCCGTGAGCTGGCAGTGGAAGACCTGAAGGCACACGAGCTGACCGAAAACGACTTTGTCGTTGGTATCGCCGCTTCCGGCCGTACCCCCTACGTTCTGGGCGGTCTGGACTACGCAAAGAGCATCGGCTGCCACACCGCAGCGATCGCCTGCAACATCGGCAGCGCCGTTGGCAAGGCTGCTGAGCTCGCCATCGAGGTCAACTGCGGCCCCGAAGTGCTGACCGGCTCCACCCGCCTGAAGTCCGGCACTGCACAGAAGCTGATCCTGAACATGATCTCCACCACTTCGATGGTGCGCACCGGCAAGGCTTATCAGAACCTGATGGTCGATGTCATGCAGACCAACGAAAAGCTGCACACCCGTGCCGAGAACATCGTCATTGAGGCGACCGGCGTGGAGCGTGAGGCAGCCCGCAAGGCGATCGACGAGGCAAAGGGCAGCGTCAAGACCGCCATCGTCATGATCCTTGCAAACTGCAATGCCGAGGATGCTGCAAAGCGTCTGGAAGCTGCAAAGGGTCACACCCGTGACGCCATCCAGTAAGGATGTCCCGAAATCAGTCCCCAGCGGTACGGAAACCGCATAAGATATTTGTTCGATGAACAGGAGGAAAACTACTATGACGAACGAAGAACTCGTCCGCGCGTGTCTGGAAAAGGTCGGCGGCAAAGACAACGTTCTCAGCGCCACCAACTGCATGACCCGCCTGCGTGTGCGTGTCAAAGACGAATCCAAGGCTGATGAGGCCGGCCTGAAGGCGATCGAAGGTGTTATGGGTCTGGTCCATGACCGTGCCAACTACTTCGAGATCGTTGTCGGCCCCGGCAAGTGCCGCAAGTGCGCAGATATCTGCCACGACATGGGCATCCCCGCAAGCGAGGAAGGCACTTCCACCCAGAACGACTGGAAGGCTAACAAGGCTGCTGTCAAGTCCAAGCAGAAGACCAACCCCATCATGGAGCTGTTCAAGACCTTCGGTGATATCTTCATCCCCCTGATCCCCGGTGTTGTTGCATCTGGTCTGTGCTCCGGTATCAACACCCTGATCGGCCAGGTCTGCCCCGGCTACGCAAGCATCCCTGCTCTGGCAGGTCTGTCCGCATTCCTGACCCTGATCAACCAGGCTTTCCTGAGCTACCTGACCGCTTGGGTCGGCTACCGCGCAGTTGAGAAGTTCGGCGGCACCCCCATCCTGGGCGGCATGCTGGGCATGATCACTGGTCTGGGCGGCATCGACACCATCTCCAAGCTGATCGGTCTGTACAATGAAGTCCAGCCTCTGGATTCCATCCTGCGCGCTGGTCGCGGCGGCGTTCTGGCAGTTGTTGTCGGCGCATTCATCATCGTCAAGGTCGAGAAGTGGATCCGCAGCTGGATGCCCGAGTCTCTGGATATCGTCTTTACTCCGATCCTGACTCTGGTCATCTGCCTGATCCCCTACATCCTGATCGTTATGCCTCTCACCGGCTTCATCTCCACCGCACTGTGCTGGATCGTTGAAAAGCTGTGCATGAGCGAGAGCCTGATCGTCCGTCTGATCGCCGGTTACGTTTCTACCGCTCTGTTCCTGCCCATGGTCGCTATGGGTATGCACCACGGTCTGGTCGCTCTGTACTCTGTGCAGCTGGAGACCTTCGGCTTCGTTACCCTGTACCCCGCTCTGGCAATGGCTGGTGCTGGTCAGGTCGGCGCTGCGATCGCTATCTACCTGAAGGCTAAGAAGTGCGGCAACCACCGTCTGATGAACGTCATCACCGGCGCTCTGCCCGCAGGTGTCCTGGGCGTTGGCGAGCCTCTGATCTACGGCGTTACCCTGCCGATGGTCAAGCCCTTCATCAGCGCTGGTCTGGGCGCAGGTATCGGCGGCGCATTCGTTATGGCAATGCAGGTCGCATCCACCTCTTGGGGTCCCTCCGGTCTGCTGGCTCTGTTCGTCATGACCGCTGGCCCCAACGGTGCAATCGCATCCGTGGCTTCTTACGCAATCGGTCTGGTCATCTGCTACGTCATGGGCTTCATCGTGACCAACTTCATGGTTACTGTTGAGGAAGTCGCTAATGCATAAAAACCTCGGACGGTCGGTTTATCTGACAGAGTTTGAGGATCAGCGCGCGTCGCTCTCCGCCTCGGCGGCAGGCGGCGCGCCTGTTTTTATTTCTCTGCATATCAGCGAGGAGTTCAGCCCCGAATATTGTGACCGTGTGCAGGAAATGTGCGATTTTCTGCATGCGAATGGCTGGAAGATCCTTGCCGATGTTTCGGTCAAGACGGTGCGTCAGTTTGAGTGCCCCGACCTCACTGCACTGGCACAGCGTCTGCACCTGTGGTGTCTGCGGCTGGATTTCGGTTTTACCGTAGAAGAAATGTGTGAGATGGCACGCAAGATGCCCATTGCGGTCAATGCGTCCACCGTGACGGCAGAGGATGCCGCCAAGCTCGCCGCAGCCGGCGAAACGGTCATTGCCATGCACAACTTCTACCCCCGCCCGGAAACGGCGCTCGACCCGGATTTCCTGCGCGAGAGCACCCGCGCCCTCAAAGAAAAGGGTCTGAAGGTCTACGGCTTTATCCCCGGCGATGCCCGTCTGCGCGGGCCGCTGTTCCGTGGTCTGCCCACGCTGGAAGATCACCGCGACAAAGCGCCCTCCGCAGCGTTCGTGGATATGAGCATGAACTATGATCTGGACGGTATCTTTGCCGGCGACCCCGCCGTGAGCGAAAAGGAGCAGGAGTACATCCGTCACTTCTGCGAGACCGGCGAGATCTGCCTGCCGGTGGCTCTTTGCCCCGGCTACGAGAGCCTGTACGATCAGACCTTCACTAACCGCCCGGACTCTCCCTGCACCCTGATCCGCTATCAGGAATCCCGGCTGTACTCCTGCTTCGGCAGCACCGTCCAGCCGGAAAACTGCGTGACACGCCCCCGCGGCAGTGTCACCATCGATAACATCGGCTATGGGCGCTATTCAGGCGAGATCCAGCTGACCTGCAAGGATTTCCCCGCGGACGAAAAGGTGAACGTCATCGGCAATGTTGCCCCCGGCTACGAGCTGCTGATCGACTGCATCCGCCGCGGATCGAAGTTCCGCATGGTCAAGCCGTAAGAGTCGAGAAGATACCCGGCAAGTGGCGAAGCCTTCCCCCGGACGGGGGAAGGTGCTGAACGAAACGAAGCGGATGAGGGCGAATCATCCCCCATTTGCGCCCTTGTCCACTCTTCCAAAAGTGAAACCACTGTGCGCCTAAGGAGGAAAACAGGATGCCTTATCGGATACTGGCCATGGATCTGGACGGCACTGCGCTGAGCGCGGACCCGAACGCATTTGCGCCCGGCGTGCTGGAAGCTGCCTGCAAAGCGGCTGCGCAGGGCGTGACCGTCGTGTTTGCGACCGGCCGCCCCTGTACCCATCTCCCGCCTGATGTCCGCCCCGGCACCCTGCCGTGGCTTCGGTATCTCGTCCTGAACGATGGCGCCGTTATTCTGGATCGGCAGACCGGTGAAACACTCTGGTGTGAGCCGGTCTCGGCGGCTGCGCTGGATGCTGTTGCACAGGCAAGCGAGCAGTTCGGCATCCCGGTGGAGTACATCGACGCCGCGGGCTGCTACCATGTTCCGGCGCACTGGCTGGATGCCATCCATGCACAGCCGGAAGTTTCGGCGTTCCACAAGCAGGTGCTGCACAAAAGCGCCGTGCCCTTTGCAGGCAGCCCGGTACAGTTTGCGGCAGAACAGATCCTCAAGATCAATCTGCCGTGGGTGCCGCTCCCGCAGCGGGACGCCGTCTGCGAAGCACTGGAACAGGCCGGTGTTCTGGCCATGGAGTGTGCACCCGGCGCATTTGAGATCACTTCCGGCAAAGCCGGCAAGCGGGAAGCCATGCGCTTTCTTGCCCAGACGCTCGGCATGACCCTTGCGGACGTGATGGCGCTGGGGGACAGCGGCAACGATCTGGAGCTGCTGCAAGCCGCAGGCTTTGGCGTAGCGATGGGCAACGCCCCGGAGTTCGTCAAGGCGGCAGCAGATGCGGTCACGGAACCAAATTATGAAAGCGGCGCAGCAAAGGCCATCCGGCGCTGGCTGCTTGATGAAGAAGTGTAAATGAAGCAGAAAG
>CAZUDU010000078.1:0-7328 GCA_964619455.1 uncultured Faecalibacterium sp. | reverse complement strand
TGCAGCGGTCTTTTGCTTTTTAATGGATGGATGTGCGCACAAGGGCACGCATCAGGCGGGCACGCGCCAGCTCATACTCGCGCTCACTGAGATCCTTTTTCGCCAGAGTTTCCTCTGCACGCTTCTTGGATGCCTCGGCACGCGCCTGATCGATCTGCTCGGCCCACTCCCAGGTAGTTGCCACCAGACGCACCTCGCCGTTCAGCACGCTAAGCAGCCCGCCCATGCAGGCAGCACGGCGGCGTTCGCCTTCAGCGTTCACGATATGCGCCTCGCCCATGCCCAGCGCGGTGCAATAGTCCCCGTGCTTGGCAAGAATGGCAAGGTCGCCATCGATGGCTCGGCAGACCACACGCTCTGCCTGGCCGTCAAAGGCGCAGCCGTCCGGCGTGACCACCGTCAGATGAAAGGTCGTCATGGCTTACCCTTTCTTCGCTTTTGCGAACACATCGTCGATGGTGCCCGCGAACAGGAAGGCGCTCTCGGGCAGCTCATCGCACTCGCCGTTCAGGATCATCTTGAAGCCGCGCAGGGTCTCCTTGAGCGGCACATACTGGCCGGGCATACCGGTGAACTGCTCTGCCACGTGGAAGCTCTGGGACAGGAAGCGCTGCACCTTGCGTGCGCGGCTGACCGTGAGCTTATCCTCCTCGCTCAGCTCGTCCATGCCCATGATGGCGATGATGTCCTGCAGTTCCTTATAACGCTGCAGCACCTTCTGCACCGCGCGGGCGATCTCGTAATGCTCCTGCCCGACCACTTCCGGGCTGAGGATACGGCTGGTGGAATCCAGCGGATCGACTGCCGGGTAGATGCCCTGCGAAGAGATGTCACGGCTCAGAACGGTCGTTGCATCCAGATGGGTGAAGGTCGTTGCCGGAGCAGGGTCGGTCAGGTCGTCCGCGGGAACGTAGACTGCCTGCACCGAGGTGATGGAGCCTTTGCGGGTGGAGGTGATACGCTCCTGCAATGCGCCCATCTCGGTCGCCAGCGTGGGCTGGTAGCCGACGGCAGAAGGCATACGGCCCAGCAGTGCCGACACCTCAGAGCCAGCCTGCGTAAAGCGGAAAATGTTGTCGATGAAGAGCAGCACGTCCTGATTCTTCACATCGCGGAAGTACTCCGCCATGGTCAGGCCGGACAGTGCCACGCGCATACGCGCTCCCGGCGGCTCGTTCATCTGACCATAGACCAGCGCAGTCTTGTTGATAACGCCGCTCTCGGTCATCTCGCCGTAAAGGTCGTTGCCCTCACGGGTGCGCTCGCCAACGCCGGTGAACACCGAGTAACCGTTGTGCTCGGTGGCGATGTTATAGATCAGCTCCTGGATCAGGACGGTCTTGCCGACGCCTGCACCGCCGAACAGACCGATCTTGCCGCCCTTTGCGTAGGGGCAGATCAGGTCAACGACCTTGATGCCGGTCTCCAGGATCTCGGTGGTGGACTGCTGCTCCTCGTAGCTGGGAGCGGGGCGGTGGATGGGCCAGTAGGCTTCCGGATCCGGGGCGGGCTTGTTGTCCACCGGCTGACCCAGCAGGTTGAACACGCGGCCCAGACACTGATCACCGACCGGGACCTTGATGGACTCGCCGGTATCCACAGCTTCGGTGCCGCGCACCAGACCATCGGTGCTGTTCATTGCAATGCAGCGCACCACGTTGTCGCCGGTGTGCTGTGCCACCTCGACCACCAGCTTTTCGCCGTGGTTGTCGATCTCGATGGCGTTGAGCAGCTCCGGCAGCTGACCATCCTCAAACTGGATGTCCAGCACCGGTCCAATGACCTGGATCACCTTGCCGATATGTTTTTCGGACATAGGCTATAACTCCTTATCTTATTTGTTCCAAATGCATCCTCGCCCTCTCCGGCTTGACACTTCGTGTCAAAAGCCGCCTCCCTCAAAAAGGGGGGCAAGGGCTTTTCTTTCCCCTTTGTTCTCGCTGCGCAATGCACCCGCACAAGCGGGGGCACAAGGCGGTGAGAGGGCTTAGTTCTCCGCACCTGCCACGATCTCGGTGATCTCCTGCGTGATGGCAGCCTGACGGGCACGGTTATAATACAGGTTCAGATGATCGATCATCTCGCCCGCGTTCTTGGTAGCGGCATCCATTGCGGTGCGGCGGGCAGCAAGCTCACTTGCCACGCTCTCGCACACTGCGCCATAGAGCAGCCCCGCAACGTACTCAGGGATGATCGCAGCAAACACTTCCTCGCTGCTGGGCTTATACAAGATCTGGCTGCGGCGCGCCTGTGCCTTCTGCTGTTCGGTCGGCTCAATGCTCAGCGGCAGCACCTCAAGGGTATCTGCCGTCTGGGTCATCATGGAATCGAACCGGGTGTAGCACAGCTTGACCGCATCGAACTCACCCTTGCGGTAGCCTTCGGTGATCTGGCGCGCCAGCTGGAAGCACTCACCCACCGAGATATCCGCTGCCAGCAGCACCTCCTGCGTGAACAGCGCAGCGCCGTGGTGGGCAAAATGCTCTGCCGCGCGCTTGCCGATGGGCAGCACCAGCGTCTCGCCGGGTTCCTGTGCAGCCAGTTTGAGCACATTGGAGTTGTACCCGCCCGCCAGACCGCGGTCACCCGCAATGACGACCAGCAGGGTGCGGCGGATCTCGGCGCGGCGCAGATACGGGCTGCGGGCACGCGGGTCTGCCGCGGCGATCTGGGTCAGGGTCTCGTGCAGCGTTTCAAAATAGGGGCGGCTATGCTCGACCCGCTCCTTGGCACGGCGCATTTTGGAGGAAGCCACCAGTTCCATCGCCTTGGTGATCTGCATGGTGCTCTCTACGCTTTTGATGCGCAGCTTGATGTCCTTCATGGAACCAGCCATGCGTTACGCCTCCTTCCTTTTAATGCGCCTTGACAAAGCTCTGGGTATAATCACCGAGCACCTGCTTGAGCTTGGACTCGGTCTCTGCGTCCAGATTGCCGGTGGTGCGGATGGTCTGCATGACTTCCGCGCCGATGGCATCGTTGTCCAGATGCTCGTACAGGCTCTTTTCATACTCCGGCACATCTGCCACCTTGACATCGATCAGGTAATCGTGGATGGTCGCATACAGGATCGCCACCTGCTTTTCCACCGCAACGGGAGCCGAGCGGTTCTGCTTGAGCACCGCCACGATGCGCTCGCCCTGCGCCAGACGCGCCTTGGTGTCTGCATCCAGATCCGAGCCGAACTGCGCAAAGGACTGCAGCTCGCGGTACTGGGAGTAGATCAGCTTCAGGGTACCTGCAACCTTCTTCATCGCCTTGATCTGCGCATTGCCGCCGACACGGGACACCGAGATACCGGGGTTGACTGCCGGCATGATGCCCGCATGGAACAGCTCGGTCTCCAGGAAGATCTGGCCGTCGGTAATGGAGATGACGTTGGTGGGGATGTAGGCAGAAACGTCGCCTGCCTGCGTCTCAATGATGGGCAGTGCCGTCAGGCTGCCGCCGCCGCGCTCGTTGGAGAGCTTTGCGGCGCGCTCCAGCAGACGGGAGTGCAGATAGAACACGTCGCCCGGATATGCTTCGCGTCCCGGCGGGCGGCGGATCAGCAGCGAGAGGGCACGGTATGCCACCGCATGCTTGGACAGGTCATCGTAGATGATCAGGACATGCTTGCCCTTGTTCATGAAGTACTCGCCCATCGCACAGCCGGAATAGGGTGCGATATACTGCAGCGGTGCCAGCTCAGATGCCGTTGCAGAGACCACGATGGTGTAGTCCATCGCGCCTGCTTCGGTCAGGTTCTGCACAAGGTTCGCCACGGTCGAACGCTTCTGACCGATGGCAACGTAGATGCAGATCACATCCTTGCCCTTCTGGTTGATGATGGTATCGGACGCGATGGTGGTCTTGCCGGTCTGGCGGTCACCAATGATCAGCTCGCGCTGACCGCGTCCGATGGGGATCATGGAATCGATCGCCTTGATACCGGTCTGGAGCGGTTCCTTGACGGGCTGGCGCTCGATGATGCCGGGAGCAGGGCTTTCAATGGGGCGGAACTCGCTGGTCTCGATGGGGCCAGCACCGTCGATGGGCTGACCCAGTGCATTGACGACGCGGCCGATCATTGCCTCGCCCACCGGGACAGAAACGACTTTGCCGGTGCGCTTGACCGTGCTGCCCTCTTTGATGCCGGCGTCCGAGCCGAGCAGAACGATGGAGACCGTATTCTCCTCCAGATTCTGCGCCATGCCGAACTCACCGTTCTCAAACTGGAGCAGCTCGCCTGCCATGCATTTTTCCAGACCGCTGGCACGGGCGATGCCGTCGCCCACCATAATGACCGTGCCGATCTCGCTGCGCTCGATGACGTTCTCGTAATGCTTGATCTGCGCACGGATGATCTTGGAGATCTCTTCAGGTTTCAGTTGCATCTTTGTTTGTTCACCACTCAATTCTTTGGTATTTTCGGGTGGATGTTCGTTTTGATTTTTTGCAGCCCCGCCCTCTCAGCTTCGCTCTGCTCAGCAGCTCTCCCAAAGGGAGAGGTGGCACGGCTGAAAGCCGTGACGGAGAGGGCGAACTGCCATCACATCGTTGTCTGTGCGATGCTGCGGCGCAGCGTAGCGATCCGGTTCTGCACCGTACCGTCCAACTGGGTGCCGTCCAGCTCAAGGCGGATGCCGCCCAGCACGCTGGCATCGACCCGCGTTGCAAGGTCGATCTTTTTACCGGTCATCTGCTCCAGCTTTGCGTGCAGACGCTCGGTCTGCTCCGCCGTCAGCGCGACCGCCGAGGTCGCCGTAGCTTCCAGAATGCCGTGTGCTTCGTTGTAGCGCACACGGTACGCTCTTGCACAGCCAGACAGCTCGCGCAAAGTGCCGTTCTCGCACAGGATCTTCAAAAAGTTCAGCACATAAGGGTGGACACTGCCGCGCAGCGCTTCGTCCAGCAGCCCGCAGCGCTCCCGCTTGGGGATGCTGGGGTCTGCCAGCAGGCGCAGGTAGTCCGGGTTTGCCCCAAACAGCGCCTTGACTTCCTCCAACTGCGCTAAGAGGGCAGCTTCCAGTCCTTCCTCGGCAGCGAGGTCGTACAGGCTGCCGCCGTACATCCTTGCAGTCTCGGTCATGATGCTTCACCCACGTTTTTAATAAATTCGTCGATCAGGTCCTTATGATCCGCCTCGCTGATCTCACGCTCCACGACCTTGGAAGCGATCTCCATTGCGATGCCGCCGATCTCGTCTTTGACCTCGTTGACCGCCTTCTTGCGCTCCTGCGCAATGTCAGCTTCTGCCTTCTGCTTGAGAGCGGATGCCTGTGCGCGTGCTTCTCCCAGCAGCTCCTCGCTGCGCAGCGCGGCAGTCTTTTGCGCCGATGCCACGATCTGGTTTGCCTCTGCGCGGGCATTTTGCAGGTTCTGCTCGTACTCCGCCTTCATGCTTTCGGCTTCCTGACGCAGCTTCTGTGCATTTGCGATCTCGCTGTCCGCCTTTGCCTTGCGCTCTGCGATCACCTTTTTGACCGGCCCCAGCAGGAACTTTTTAAAGACCAGCAGCTGGATCGCAAGGTTGCACATCTGCGCCAGAAAGGTCCAGCCGTCCAGCGTGATCAACGCCTGGTACACGTCCATAAGCGTCTCCTTTCGTATCGTTTTTCAGGATCCGACGCTTACAGCCAATTCATGAACAGGCCGGGAGCCAGGAAGATCAGCAGCAGACCGGTAACGAAACCGTAAATACCGGTGGTCTCAGACAGTGCAACGCCCAGGATCAGGGTGCTGGTGACGTCGCCCTTGCACTCAGGCTGACGGCCGACTGCCTCACAGGCAGCAGCGGCAGCGTTGCCTTCGCCGATGCCAGGGCCGATACCTGCGATCAGAGCGCAGCCAGCGCCGATGCCGCAGCCTGCCAGAGCGATACCACGGGCGAGATACTGAAAATCAGTCATAGGTTTTGTCCTCCAAAAATGTTTGTTTTTTCAGCCGACGGGAAGTGGTTATTCTTCACCGGCAGCACGTTTGATAAAGATCGCGGTCAGGGTACAGAAAATGAATGCCTGGATGCAGCCGCCGAACCAGTCAAAGTACAAGCCGGTCAGTGCCGGGATACCGATCTGGAACAGCTGCAGCTGGCTCAGGAAGCCGGGCAGCCAGCCGAACACGACATGGCTCAGGCTTGCCAGTGCCCAGTACAGCAGTGTGGAAATGACCGTACCGGAAAGGATATTGCCAAAGTGACGGAATGCCATGCTGACCGGGGTCGAGATCTCGGACAGCACATTGATGGGTGCCATGATGAAGATGGGATCCAGCAGCCCCTTGAGGTAGCTGAGCAGACCATTTGTGGTGAGCTTGTAGTACATGATGATGACGAACACCACGATCGCCCACGCTGCTTCGGTGTTGAGGTCTGCCGAGGGGCTCCAGAAGCCCAGCACGCTGATGAGGTTGCAGCCGATGCTCATGGCGAAGATGGTGCCGATGAGCGGGATATACTTGTCAAAATGATAGCCCATGTTGTCGTGAACGAACTGATCCAGCCGTTCCACGATGAACTCCGCCGCAGCCTGCCGCTTTGAGATATTCTCCAGCTTGAGGTCATGTCCCAGCCAGATCGCAAGCCCGGAAAGCAGCGCCATGACGATCCATGTGCTGACCAGCGTCTGGGTGATGTTGAGATCGCCCAGAACAGGGATGTTGGTATGGATGGTAAACAGGATCTTTGCGCCGTTCAATTCCATTTGTCAGGTTTCACCCCCTTCGTCTCCGGGTGCAGCCTCTGCCTCCGCTGCGGGGGCGGGGTCGTCCTCCACACTGACGTCCACCGGCTCCGTTTTGGGGGCAAGGGGCTTGTACTTTCCGGTTATTTGAAGGTAATAGATCGTTACCCTTGGGAACAACAGCGGCAGCACACCGGCAAACGGCTGGAAGCAGGGGGCGCCGATCGCCACGATGATCCAGATCGCCTGCAATGCCATGCGCACGTTATAGGATGCCTGCAATTGCTGCTTGCGCTTTTTTTCATCCGGCTCGTCGATCGCCTTTTCTACCGCAAAGCAGATGCCGGCAAAGTTGCCGACGGCAATTGCCGCGCCGATCAGGCCGCCCAGCACCACGGTGTAGTCAAACGCGACCCAGCCCACTACGTTGAGGGCGGCGAACACCGCCCACATCGCAGCCGTACAGATCGCAACG
This sequence comes from uncultured Faecalibacterium sp., assembly GCA_964619455.1. Classification (GTDB taxonomy): domain Bacteria; phylum Bacillota; class Clostridia; order Oscillospirales; family Ruminococcaceae; genus Faecalibacterium. The sequence continues at coordinate 191 of CAZUDU010000078.1, read as the reverse complement.
CCGCCCGCGATGCGCCGCAGCTCTTTTTGGGTCTCCGGCTGTAATTTCATAAAAGTCCTCCACTCATCGATGTGTGTTGAAACCAACACGATGATTCTTCTCTTTTTGGGTCCGTTCCATGCGCTCCCTGGCAAACTGCCAGAAGTTCTGCGCACCGGAGGCAAGCCCCAGCAGGATGGCGGGCAGATAGA
>CAZUDU010000077.1:0-7476 GCA_964619455.1 uncultured Faecalibacterium sp. | reverse complement strand
TACTTATACATACAGTTCCCGTTCCCGCATCGTTTCGGCTGGCGACAGCCCGGACGCGGCGGTATGACCGGTCATTGCCCGCCACTGCGCCGGGGAGTGACCGGTCTCTTTTTTGAACACCCGGCACAGGTAGTTCGCACCGGAAAAGCCGCACAAACTCGCCACAACATCCAGCGTGTACTCCCGGTGGAGCAGCAGACGCTGTGCCGCTTCGATCCGCACAGTGGTCAGATACCGCCCCGGCGGCACCCCGACCGCTGCCGTGAAGGTGCGCACCAGGTGGCTTTTGGAGACTCCAAGCCGCTCGCTCAGCTCCTCCACGCCGTACAAGCCGGCATAGTTCTCGCGGATATCCTCGATGGCCGCCGCCACCAGCGGGGGCAGCGCAGGCGCAGCACTGTCGGCATCCGCCAACTCACACAACAGTGCGTAGGCGATCTGGCTGCGGGCACGCACGTGGCTCTCTTTCTCGGTGCTGAGCCGGTCCAGAAGCTCTGCTGCCGCCGGGCAGGAGCCGCCCTTTGCAAGGAAAGGCAGCTCCCGCAATGCCCCCAGAAGCTGTGCCGCCGCCTGCCCGGTGAGCTGGGCGCACAGCAGGTGGCAGCTTTGCTGCGGCACAAGCTCCAGCGGCGCACGGCTCAAAATGAGCTGTCCTGCCTGCGCTGTCTGGGGCGGCAGGATCAGCACTGCACCGGCCGGTGTTTCTGCCAGTGATGCGGTACAGCCTCCGCTCGAGACAAGGCAGACCCACAGCCCTTCTCCCTTTAATGTATCGGGCGCGGTGAGCTGGAGATCCAGTACCTCTGCCGCGCAGACGATGCTCTTGCAATCAAACAGCAATATCCGACACCTCAAATCAATAAAATGCTATTTCATATCATAAAATTATCTGTTATTATATTACCAACGAACCGAAGCGCCGTCAAGGGCGCCGCGATACTGATTAAGATTTATGGAGGATTAGGATTATGGCTTCGATCAGCTGCCAGCACATTTACAAGATCTATCCGGGCGCAACCGCTCCTTCCGTTACCGACTTCAACCTGGAGATCCAGGATAAGGAATTCATCATCTTCGTCGGTCCCTCTGGCTGCGGCAAGTCCACCACCCTGCGCATGATCGCTGGTCTGGAGGAGATCTCCAAGGGCGAGATGTACATCGGCGGCCGTCTGATCAACGACGTTCCCCCCAAGGATCGTGACATCGCAATGGTGTTCCAGAGCTACGCTCTGTACCCCCACATGACCGTTTACAAGAACATCGCTTTCGGTCTGGAGCTGCGCAAGACCCCGAAGGACGAGATCGACAAGCGCGTGCACGAGGCTGCTAAGATCCTGGAGATCGAGCACCTGCTGGACCGCAAGCCCAAGGCTCTGTCCGGTGGTCAGCGTCAGCGTGTTGCTCTGGGCCGTGCAATGGTCCGTAACCCGGCAGTCTTCCTGCTGGACGAGCCCCTGTCCAACCTGGACGCTAAGCTGCGTACCTCCATGCGTACCGAGATCATCAAGCTGCACAAGAAGCTGGCTACCACCTTCATCTACGTTACCCACGACCAGACCGAGGCTATGACCATGGGCGATCGTATCGTCGTTATGAAGGACGGCATCATCCAGCAGGTCGATACTCCCCAGAACCTGTACGATATGCCTTGCAACATGTTCGTCGCAGGCTTCATCGGCAGCCCCCAGATGAACTTCCTGGACGGCACTCTGATCAAGAAGGGCGACCTGTACGGCATTGATCTGGGCGGCGACGTGATCCCCCTGCCCAAGGACAAGACCGCAGACGGCAAGCTGGATTCCTACGTTGGCAAGACCGTCAAGATGGGCATCCGTCCTGAGGATATCGATGACGAGCCCGAGTTCATGGCAAAGCACCCCGACTGCCAGCTGGATGCTCAGGTCGACGTCTCTGAGATGATGGGCGCTGAGATCTACCTGTACCTGCAGTACAAGGGCAGCAAGATGACCGCTCGTGTGGCTCCCACCTCCAAGGCTCGCAACGGAGACACCGTCCGCGTTGCATTCGACCCGCACAAGGTCCACCTGTTCGACATCGAGACCGAGCAGACCATCCTGAACTAAGACCTATGTGACGATCATTTTTGATCCTCCTACCATATGAAAAACCGCCGAAGGGAAACCTTCGGCGGTTTTTCTGTTTATTCGGTTTTTAACAGAAGCTTCAGGCTGCGTTCCCGTTTTTTCCAAAAACGCGTACTTTCAGCTCCGCTCCTCCGGTTCGGCATTCCGCACCAGCGCGATGAATGCCTTCATCTGCGGGGTGAGCCATTTGTCCCGGTGATAGAACAGCTGCCGGTGCATGGACACGGTGCATTCCGGCACATTGAGCCGCGCCAGACGCCCCGCCGCAAGCGCCTCCTGCACGATGTACTCCGGCAGGAAGGACAGCCCCATCCCCTGCTCGACCATCTGACACAGCAGCGCGGCGCTGCCCAGCTCCAGATACGGATGCACCGCCAGCCCCTGCGCCGCAAGGCACTGATCCAGCGCATCGCGGTAGCTCATGCCCCGCTCGGTGAGCAGGAACTCCTGCTTCGTCAGCTGCTCCAGTGCAACACTGGGCTGTTTTGCCAGCGGGTGCTCCACCGGTGCCACAAAGCAGACCGGCTCCGGCTGGTCTGCCGCCAGAACAAAGTTTGGCTGCAGGATGGGCTGATCGAAGGTATACGCCAGATCGATCTGGTTGGAGCCGAGCCACTGCACCATCTCGTCTGCCGTTGCGGTGTGCAGCACCAGCTCCACCTGCGGGCACTGGGCATGGTAGCGCTGGAGCAGCCCCGGCAAAAAGGTACTGCAAACCGAATCCGCCAAGCCGATGCGCAGCATGCCGCTGACCTGACGGGCGGGCTGAAGCGCCGCCTGTGCCTGCTGTGCGGTGGAGAGCAGGCTGCGCGCATAACCCAGAAAGGTCTCGCCCGCGCCGGTCAGACGCACCGTCTTGCCCACCCGGTCGAACAGCGGGGTGCCCAGCTCGCTTTCCAGCTGGGCGATCTGGGTCGAGACCGCCGACTGCGAGTAGCCCAGCTGCCGCGCCGTGCGGGAAAAGCTGTGCAGCTCCGCAACGTGTAAAAAGGTATTGATATTCCGCAGTTCCATTGCAGCTTCCCTCAGCGTTTCGTGATACCGGTCACGGTCAGTTCGGTGCCGTCCACCGTGAAGTGCACCTCCACTGCACCGAACTCCATGCCGTAGACCCGCTGCGGGTCATGCTGGTAGGAGGGGCGGGGGTCGTTCTCCAACACGCCCTGCAAGGCGGCACGGTCTCTCTGCGCCACCTGCTCCCAGAGTGCCGGTTCACAGTGGACGTTCAGCCGGTGAGACTGGGTCTGCCCGGTAAAGCCCTCGGCTGCGTCCGGGTGGCAGTCCGCATACGGGATGTAGGGTTTTATGTCATAGATCGGGGTGCCATCCATCAGGTCTGCGCCCCGCACGATCAACACCGGGCCGACATCCGGGCGCATCTCGATGCCCTCCAGCCGCACGCTGGACAACCCCAGCGGGTTCGGGCGGAAGGGCGAACGGGTCGCGAACACGCCCATGCGGGTATTGCCGCCCAGCCGGGGCGGGCGCACCGTGGGCGACCATGTGTCCCGCACCGCGCCGGAGAACTGCCACACCAGCCAGATGTGGCTGAAATCTTCCAGCCCGCGTACTGCATCGGCATTGCGGTATTCCGGTGTAAAAATGATCTCGCCCCGCAGGCTGTCCACCAGCCCGCTCTGGCGCGGGATGCCGAACTTGGTCGGGAAATCGGTATGGATATGCGCAATAACTTTCAGAGTCATTGCTTCCGCTGACTGCTGCATAGTCTCTCTCCTTTTCTTTATAAGCCCCGGCAGAAGCCCACCGCTTTGCCCTCGATGCAGAGCTCTTCCAGCTGCGTGCCGGTAAAGACCATCGGCGGGCAGACGGCAGCGTTGTCCGCGATCAGCATGACCGCGCCCCCCTGACGATGAAAATGCTTGAGGGTGGCTTCCTCTCCGATGCGGACGGCGGCGATCTGCCCCTGCTCCACCTCCGGCTGGCTGCGGATGCAGACGATGTCGCCATCCCGGATGGTGGGTGCCATGCTGTCACCGTGGCAGGTCAACGCAAAATCCGCGTGCCATGCGGCAGGCACCCCAATATAGCACTCCACATTCTGTTCGGCTGTGATGGGCGTACCACAGGCGATGGAGCCGATCAGCGGCACCTGCACCATTGCGGGCAGCGGCTCAAAGCCGCGCGGGATGCTGGGTGCATCCAGCCCCAGCAGATAAGCAGGGCTGGTCTCCAGCGCCTGTGCAAGCTCTTCCAGCTTTGCCTGCGGCAGATCATTGATGCCTTTTTCGAGCTTGGTGATCGAGGACTTGGAGCGGTAGCCCATGCGCCGCGCAAGCTCTTCCTGCGAGATGCCCAGCGCCTCGCGGCGCAGGCGGATACGGGTCGATAATTCAGACATAAAGCCTCCTTGATCTGCTGTGCAGGCATCTCTTCACGTTCTGTGCACAGTATATCATATAATTTACTGAAAATCAACTTTTAACTTGGTTTTTGTAGAAATCGGTTGACAATTAATCAACTTTCAACTATACTACAACCAATGATTGTTGCATTGAGTTGTTTTTGACGAAGGAGGAGCTATGGCGAACACAAGACTGATCCGGGATTACATTCAGGCAAGCGGCTACAAGCTGCAATACATCGCACGCGGGCTGGATCTGAGCACCAATGCCCTGCACCAGAAGCTGCTGGGCAGCACCCAGTTCAAGGTAGACGAAGCCGAAAAGCTCTCTGCCATTCTGGGGCTGACCATGCTGGAACGGGATGCCTGCTTTTTTGACAGCGAGAACCGCCTTATGCGCAGCATGACAGCCGCCGCGTCAGAACGGAGGTGAGCGCTGATGACTCTGGAACAGCGCCGCAGCGTCAAAAACGCGCTGCACGAATACGGCTTACGGCGCTGGTCAAACAGTGCCGAGCGCCGGCTGTGGCGGGAGTCCATCGACGAAGCTCTCGCCTACTACGACCGCACCGACCCCATCCGCTCGGAGCTTGTCCGGCTGCGGTATATCCAGAAGCGTACCGAGGAGCAGACCATCGATCAGCTTCACATCGGGCGAACGACCTATAAAAAGGCGCACGATGATCTTTTGAGCACCATTGCAGTCTATGCCGCCCAGCGCGGCGTACTGCACTGAAAGATCCCCGGACGGGAAACCGTCCGGGGATCTTGTGTGTTCACTGCTTGTTCTGTTTGGGGTCGTTGCAGTGGCTGTGGCAGGAAGCGCAGTTGCCGCCGCAGCCCTCGCCCTTCCAGCCGCCGTTTTTGGAGATCCACACAACCGCCAGCGCAAACAGCAGCGCCAGCACGACCAGGGTAATGATTCCACGAATGGTCAGCATTTTTTCGTCCTCTCTTCGCAAATAGAATGGTCTGCACACAGTATACACGATTTTGCGCCGGAGGGCAACCCGCCGCTCTTTTAAAAAAAGTGTTATTTTTTGAAAATTAGGGCTTGCATTTCCGCCAAAGCCGTGCTATAATAATCACGTTCCGATTCGGAGGATTAGCTCAGCTGGTTAGAGCACCTGCATCACACGCAGGGGGTCTGGGGTTCGAGTCCCTAATTCTCCACCATAAAAACCAAGCCTTACGGCTTGGTTTTTTTGTTTTGGTGGAGAATTAGAGGCTCGAACAGGGCGGCGGCACGAAGTGACGCAAGCGATCTGTCCAGCGGACAGTCGCCTAGCCCGCGGGGGTCAATCTTGGGGTACTGTCTACCGGGGAGACTACCGTTTCCCTCCCCAACACCTTCCATCTACATACAAAAACGCCGCCCATGGCAGAAACTTTCTGTCCGGGGCGGCGTTTGCTTGTTTATGCTTACTTGATGCAGCTGGTGCAGGGGCTGTAACCCTCTGCCACGGCTTCATCATAGCTGGAGAAGAGTACCTGATTCTTCTGCGAGGGCAGGTTCGCACAGCTCGGCAGGTGGAACTTCTTACTGTTTCTGTTGCCGATATAGGTCTGCTGTACCTGCGAGGACGGCTGGGTGGGGTTCAGCTCGCTGTCCTCAGCGAACTGCTCGTAGCCCACCGTGTAGTTCTGGCCATCGCTTGCCACGATAATAGTTCCCATCAGATCGGTGCGGTAGAGGTCGATACCAGCGTCCCGCAGGATGCTCAGTGTCTCGGTGTGGGGGTGACCATAGTCGTTGTTCACCCCGCAGGAGATGATGCCCATCTCCGGCAGCACATCGTTGAGGAAGGCGTAGCCGGTGGAGGTGCTGGAACCGTGATGCCCCACCTGAAGCACATCCGCCTTCAGGTTTGCGCCGCTGGCGACCAGATCGCTCTCAGCGTCCTTTTCCATATCACCGGTGAGCAGATAGCTGGTGGAGCCGTAGTCGATGCGCAGCACCAGCGAGGTGTCGTTGGTGTCACTGTACTGCCTGACCGGGCCGAGCAGCTCCACGCGGGCGCTGCCGAGCTGCCAGACATCCCCTACCTGCGGCACTTCCACCGCAAGGTTCTGCTGCCGGGTGTATTTGACAAAGTTCTGGAAGCATTTGGTAGACGCCTCGGTCACCGGGCTGTACACATGGTACGCCGGGAAGTATGCCAGCACTGCCGACAGCCCGCCGACATGATCCTCGTGGGCGTGGGAGCAGAAGACATATTCCAGCTGCTCCACCCCTTTGGACTGCAGGTAGGCGACGACCAGGCTGCCGTCATCCACGTTGCCGCCGTCGTACAGCATGAACCTGCCGTCGCATTCCACCAGCACGCTGAGCGCCTGCCCAACGTCGATGAAGTGCATCCGGAAGGAGTTTTCCGCTCCGGGCTGGACACTTGCCGAGGCTGAGGGAGCGTTCGGTTCTGCCGGCACCCCCGGCTGGCTCTCGCCCATGCTCATGTACTCCAGAATGGTCAGGAGCAGCAGAGCTGCCGCAGCCAGCAGGATCAGCCCGCGCAGCCGCTTTTTAAAGGCTCTTACTTTTTCTTTTTGGGTTTTGCGTTTGCGTTTTTCCACGCTGCGCCCTCCTTTTGTTGATCCGTTTTCGGCTTGCGGGCGGGAGCGGTGCGGGGCGCAAAGCGCGCACCGGGGCTGGGCTGACGCCCTGCCGGAGCAGACGGTCTGCCGCCTTTGCCCTTCCCGTTCGGGCGGACGGTATAGGTACCGTCCTCATGGATAGACACCTGCGCGGTCTGAGCGCGGCGGGCAGTGCGCTGCACCGCGCGGCGGCCTTCGGCAGGCACCAGCAGCGGGATCAGATCCTCGCGGTGGGTCATCTTGAGTGCCTTGATGACCTTTTCGGCATTGCGCGGCTCATAGTACTGGAGCAGCGCACGCTGCAATGCCTTGCCCTCTGCGGTCTTTTCCACAAAGACCGGCTTGAGGGTGTAGGGATCCAGCCCGGTGTAGAACATACAGGTGCTCACCGTGCCGGGCGTGGGGTAGAAGTCCTGC
>CAZUDU010000076.1:1179-7557 GCA_964619455.1 uncultured Faecalibacterium sp. | reverse complement strand
GTACTCCTTGGCCTGCTGTGCGGACATATAGTTGTCGCGCTCGGTATCCAGCATCACCTTTTCCAGCGGCTGGCCGGTGTACTCGCTAAGCATCCGATTCATCTTGTCGCGGATGTAGACCATGTGCTCGGCGTGGATCTTGATGTCGGTGGTCTGGCCGGAAAGGCCGCCACCCTGGCCGCCAGCGATCAGGGGCTGGTGGATCATGATCTCAGCGTTGGGCAGAGCAAAGCGCTTGCCCGGGGTACCGCTTGCCAGCAGGAACGCACCCATGGAAGCTGCCATGCCCATGCAGATGGTGGAAACGTCGCACTTGATATACTGCATGGTATCGTGGATCGCCATGCCCGCGCTGATGGAGCCGCCGGGGCTGTTGATATACAGGCTGATGTCCTTATCCGGGTCCTGCCCTTCCAGATACAGAAGCTGTGCGACCACAAGGCTCGCCGTCGTATCATTGACATCCTCGCTCAGAACGATGATGCGATCATTCAGCAGACGGGAGAAGATATCAAAGGAACGCTCGCCGTGTGCCGACTGTTCAACAACATAAGGAACAAAACTCATAAAGTTCGCCTCCTGAAATGCAATATAGTATTTGCAAAATTGACCGATACGGGTTCCCTTCTGGTTCTGCCGTATCGGTCAATTTTAACAACCTTTAGATCCAGAACCGCAGGGTATGCCCACAGTTCTTATTTGACCCGGCGCTCAGAATTACTCAGCGTCAGCGGTCTTCTCTGCCTCAGCAGCCTTCTCCACGACGTTTGCGTGGCTCTTGATGAAGTCGATTGCCTTGTTGATGGCCAGATCCTTCTTCAGATCCTCAGCATTCACAACGCTGCGGACCTGCTCCTCTTCCATCTTGTACTGGTCAGCGATGCGCTTGATCTCAGCGGTGACATCCTCTTCGGAAGCCTCGATGTTCTCAGCAGCAGCAACTGCCTCCAGAGCCAGACGGATCTTGACCTGCTTCTCTGCCTGAGGCATGAAGGAAGCACGGAACTGCTCAACGGTCTGGCCCATATACTTCAGGTAGTCCTCGAGGCGCAGACCCTGCTGCTCCACGCGGAATGCGAAGTCGTTGACCATCTCGTCCATACGGGTCTCGTACATTGCAGCAGGGATCTCACCCTCCATGCTCTCGATGACCTGATCGACCAGAGCGTTCTCGACAGCCAGATCATCCTGCTTGTCCAGCTGCTCCTGGTTGGACTTGCGGATGGACTCCTTGAACTCCTCCAGAGTGTCGTACTCAGAGCAATCCTTTGCCAGCTCGTCATCCAGAGCGGGCAGCTCCTTGTACTTGACCTCATGCAGCTTGATCTTGAAGACAGCAGCCTTGCCAGCCAGCTCAGCAGCCTGATACTCGGTGGGGAAGGTCACGTTCACGTCGAACTCTTCGCCAGCGGTGTGGCCAACGATCTGCTCCTCGAAGCCGGGGATGAAGCTGCCGCTGCCCAGAGTCAGGTTGTAGTGCTCAGCCTTGCCGCCCTCGAAAGCGACCTCATCCACAAAGCCCTCAAAGTCGATATCAGCGATATCGCCGTTCTCAGCAGCGCCCTCACGGGTCAGCTCACGAGCGTTGCGCTCCTGCACACGCTTCAGCTCTGCCTCAACAGTAGCCTCGTCCACAGTATGGACAGTCTTCTCGACAGTCAGACCGGAATATGCGCCGACCTTGACCTCGGGCTTGACAGCGACCTTAACGGTCAGGGTGACACCCTCGGTCTCGCTTGCGGTCTCAACAGTGACCTCAGGACGGCCGACCGGCTCAACGTTTGCTTCCTTCACGGCAGCCTCGAATGCTGCGGGGAACAGCTCGTTGATCGCATCGTAAGTGAAGACATCGGCGCCGTACATCTTCTCGATGATGGAACGGGGAGCCTTGCCCTTACGGAAGCCGGGCACAGAGTACTTCTTGCCTTCCTTCTTGAAAACGTTCGCAACAGCAGTCTTGAAAGCGTCTGCTTCAATGGAGAACTGCAGCTCTGCCATGCTCTTCTCGAGCTTTTCACACTTGATGAGATTCATTTGTTTTTCCTCCACTCAAAAAATCTATTGCGCCGGGCAGGAAGTTTTTGCCCGATGCAACCGCGCACTGCGTCCATGCCTGTTTGCAAAATGCGGGGACGCGCGCGCTCAATTGGGTGCAACAATCGCGTCAAAACCTATTATAGCACGCTCTTGGCACAATTGCCAGACCAATTTTTTAAATTTTATGGCTGATTTCTTGAATTTTCAGTTGATGCGGTAGGGGCAGAACCGCAGCCCGTCTGCACTGACGAGTTTGTAGCGGATGCCGTCCACATCGCCCTGCACCGCATACCGGATGGCATTGCCGTGCAGGTGACCATAAAAGCAGGTCCTGATACCGTATTCTTTCAAGGTCGCCACGATCTCCGGGGCACTGGTTCCGGTGTACACCGGCGGGTAGTGCAGAAAGACCAGCTTTTCCAGCCCCGGCTCAGCCGCATCCAGACTCATGCGCAGCCGACCGATCTCCCGGTTCATCACCTTTTCGTCGTGCGGCTCCCCTGCGTCGAACAGCCACCCGCGGGTGCCGCAGATCGCATAGCCCTCCACAGAATAGGAGTTATTGTGCAGGATGTGCAGGGTATCGAACCCTTCTGCTTTCAGGTAGGCATTCATCTTGTTGGCGGTCGCCCACCAGTAATCGTGGTTGCCTTTCATGATGAGCTTCTGCCCCGGCAGACTCTGCAAAAATGCAAAGTCCTTGCGGGTATCGGTCAGCCGCATCGCCCAACTGATGTCGCCCGCCAGCACGACCGTGTCCTGCGGGGTGATCAGTTTGCGCCAGTTCTTTTCCAGCCGTTCCACGTAGTCGTTCCAGCCGGGGAAGATATCCATCGGCTTGGAAGCGCCCAGAGAAAGGTGGGTATCGCCGAGCACAAAAAGTGCCATGTTTGTTTACTCCTGTTCTATGATTTCGCAGGATCCGTTTGATTTAGCAGCTCCGTGCCACCTGTGCGATCTGCTCCGGGTCGATCACCGTGCTGAAGCGCTCCGGCTTCTGATCCAGCTCTGCAAGGCTCTGCGGTGCAGAATGCCCGGTCAGCTCCTCCAGCCGGTGCATGGCTTCAAAGTCATTTTCCGGTGCAGCGCTGCCCAGCGCAGCCAGAACGCTGCGGGGGAACTTGAACGGCGATGCGGTGGACAGCACGACCATCGGAACACCTGCACGCTGATGGCGGCGCGCCACATGGAACGCCACTGCCGTATGGGTATCGCACAGATAGCCATCCTGCTCGTAGCGGGTACGGATCTCCTGTGCGACCTCTTCCTCACTGCTCCAGCCGCAGGCAAAGGTCTGGCGGATCGCATCCAGCGTCTGCGGACGAACGGTATAGCTGCCGTTTTCTGCAAGGCTCTTCATCAGAGCAGCGACCTCGGCATCGTCCCCTGTCACATGGTACAAAAGACGCTCAAGGTTGGAAGAGACCAGAATATCCATGCTGGGCGAGGTGGTCTTGTAGAACTCCCGCTTTGCAGTGTAAACACCGGTCTCCAGAAAATCGGTCAGCACGTTGTTTTCATTGGATGCGCAGACCAGCTTGCCCACCGGCAGACCCATCTGCTTTGCATAATAACCTGCCAGAATATCGCCAAAGTTGCCGGTCGGAACACAGAAATCGACCTCGTCACCGAACTCGATCTTGTCCGCCTTGAGCAGCTGTGCGTAGGCAGCAAAATAATAAACGATCTGCGGAACGAGGCGGCCCCAGTTGATGGAGTTCGCACTGGACAGGCGGATCCCCTGCTGTTCCAGCTCTGCCGCGATCTGCGTATCGCCAAAGACCTTCTTCACGCCGGTCTGGGCATCGTCAAAGTTGCCGCGCACCGCATAGACTGCCACATTGCCGCCCTCCTGCGTTGCCATCTGCAACCGCTGGATCTCACTGGTGCCGCCCGTGGGGTAGAACACCGCGATCTCCACGCCAGGGATATCGTGGTAGCCGTCCAGCGCAGCCTTGCCGGTATCGCCGCTGGTCGCCACAAGGATCAGGGTCTTTTCGGTGCGGCCCAGATTCTTCTTTGCTTCGACCAGCAGTTTGGGCATCAGCTGAAGCGCATAATCCTTGAAGGCACAGGTCGGGCCATGCCACAGCTCCAGCGCATAGGTCTGCCCCTCCACCGGCGCAAGGAACCCTGCCTTACCGTGGAATGCCTCGCCGTAGGTCTCACGGGTCGCCTTTTCCAGAAACTCCGGGGAATAATCGGTCAGATACTCCTTGACGACAGCGGCTGCCAGCGCGGGATAATCCAGCTCACACAGCGCCTTTGCATCCACCTGCGGAAAACTTTCCGGAACAAACAGACCGCCCTCGTTGGACAGTCCCTGTGCGATCGCCTCCGAAGCGGTCACTTTGCGGTTTTTGTCTCTGGTACTAAAGAACTGCATTTTTGTCGCTCCTTTTCACCACAGAACGCGCACATTCCGCGTTCCTGTGTTGCTGCGGCAGAGGCACCCCCCTGCCTCGTACATTTCCCACCGGGAGCTCATCCACAAAGAAAAGCTCCCCTTATAATATGTACCATCCAGCGTCCGCTGTCAAGTGGTTTTACCTCAGCGACATCAAAACGGATCGGTGCATCGCTCAGCCCGTTTTGCTGCAAATAAAGTTGTGCGGCACGGATCAGACGCCGCTGTTTTGCCTTGTCCACCGCTTCGGCCGGGCTTGCCAGCGCGTCCGGGCTGCGGGTCTTGACCTCGCAGATCACGACCGTGCCATCCGGCTCCCGCACAACAAGATCCAGCTCCCCCATCCGGGTGCGGAAATTATGGCTCAGCAGCTCACAGCCCTGTTTCAGGTAGAGCTTTGCGGCAGCCGCCTCCCCTTTTTGCCCCGTCTCGGCGCGGTTCACTTGGACTTCTCCGGCCAGTAGCCCTGCTTTTTTAAAAAGCTGCGGCGGTAGAACGGCTGGATGCCATACTGTTCGATCAGCTCATAGTGGAGCTTGGTCGGGTAGCCCTTGTGCTTTGCAAGCTGGTACTGCGGGAACTGTTTGTCCAGCTCCAGCATATAGCGGTCACGGCTGACCTTGGCAAGGATGGATGCCGCGCCGATGCTGGCGCTGGTCGCATCGCCCTTGACCACCGGCTGTGCCGGGATCGCAAGCCCTGCCGGCGTGCGGTTGCCGTCCACCAGCACAAGATTCGGCACGATATCCAGCTCTTCCACAGCCTGCTGCATCCCGCCCATGGTCGCGCCGAGGATATTCTCCCGGTCGATGACCTCCGGCGAGACGAAAATGATCCGATACGCAAGCGCCTTTTCGCAGATCTCGTCAAAGAGCGCTTCACGCTTTTTTTCGGTCAGCTTTTTGGAATCGTTGATGCCGTGGACCGGGTTTTCCGGATCCAGAATGCAGGCAGCCACGCAAACCGGCCCGCAGAGCGGTCCGCGCCCTGCTTCATCGACCCCGGCAAAACAGCCATACTGCGCACGGATCGCTGCATCGTACTCATACAGCGGTGCCGAGATCTCCTCGTCCGAGCGGCGTTTCATTCGTCATCCTCCTCGGCAAAGTCCACAAGATCGTCCCGCTGCGGCGGGCGCTCCAGAGAGATGCGCCCCCACTTGCAGGCACGGAACTCGTCCACCAGCATGATCGCGCAGCGCTCGGTATTCACCTCGCCGCCGCGGACCAGCAGACCGCGCTTGCGGCCGATGGCTTCCATCAGCTCATAAGGCGGCAGGGCCAGCGTCTCTTCGTCCAGCTTGTAGCGCTGCAGCACCAGCTCCGGGTAGTTGTGGCGTACTTCGTCCAGCAGATTCATTGCCAGCTCTTCGATGTCCAGGATATCGTCCTTGATGGAGCCGATGAAGGCAAGGTTCGAGGCAATGGTCTTGGAGTCAAACTTCTTCCACAGAACACCGGGCATATCCAGCAGGTCGAACTTATCGGTACTCACCCACTGCTTGCCGCGGGTCACGCCGGGGCGGTCTGCCGCCTTGGCGCGCGCGGAACCCGCAAAGGTATTGATAAAGGTAGACTTGCCGACGTTCGGGATGCCGCAGAGCATCACCTGCGTCTTGGCACCGGTCATGCCGCGGTTCTGACGGCGTTCCAGCAGCCCTGCCAGCTCCTTCTCGATCGCAGCCTTGACCGCATTGGCACCGCCCTTCTGCTTGGCGCTGATGGCAACACAGCCTGCATCCGCCGCGCGGAAGTAGCGGATCCACTCTTCGGTCACAGCCGGGTCTGCCAGATCTGCCTTGTTCAGCGCATAGAGCTTGGGCTTGCGCGCAGTGATGCGCTCGATCTCCGGGTTCAGGCTGGAAAGCGGGATACGCGCATCCAGCAGCACCAGACTTGCGTCCACATGCTGGATTTCCTGTTCCATCATGCGCA
>CAZUDU010000076.1:0-1079 GCA_964619455.1 uncultured Faecalibacterium sp. | reverse complement strand
CCGCCTTTTGCGATGACCCGCTTGACCAGCGGCTTGCCGTAGGTGGTATAGCCGTCCACGATCACGACATCCCCGCGCTGCGGCGTATATCCCGCACCCCAGACGATGAGCTTGTCGCCATTGTTCAGGGTGGGCACCATCGAGCGCCCATCCACCTGAATGATGCGGAAGAAGAAGGAGAACACCAGCACCAGCACCAGTGCCGCCGAGATCAGCGCCTCGTACCATTCCAGCAGTCCCTGCCCGCGCACAGACGGCTGTTCCTGATTTTGCATATCCGATCCACCAGCCTTTCCGGTTTTACACCACTGACCCGATAATAAAGAAAAAAGGGACAACAAGTTGTCCCTTTTCTCCCGGTTTTGAATCGGGGATCATCAAATATCGCTCTTGACCTTGGCAGCCTTGCCAGTACGGCCACGCAGGTAGAACAGCTTTGCGCGGCGGACCTTGCCCTTACGGACAACGGTGATCTTCTCAACGAAGGGGCTGTTGACGGGGAACACGCGCTCGATGCCAACACCGTAAGCGATGCGGCGAACGGTGAAGGTCTCAGCAACGCCGCCGTGCTTCTTTGCGATCACAGTGCCCTCGAAAGCCTGGATGCGCTCACGGTCGCCTTCCTTGATACGAACATCAACGCGGACGGTATCGCCAACGTTGAACTTGGGCTGCTCAGCCTTAATGCTGCCTTCGGAAATAATCTTCAGTGCGTCCATTTTTGAAATCCTCCATTTGTTTTTAGACGTTCATGCACGGCTCTTTGCCGTCAGAGGACCGCCCGTTTAATGATATTGTCATTAACCCCGCTGTGGTATCAGCGGACACTAACGCCTTAGTATGATAGCACAAAACCTTCCTCAATGCAAGCGATTTGCTCAAAAAAATCTCAAAAATTTTCCGTTTTGCAAAAAAGAAGGTCTTTTGCCGCAAAATCAGGCAAACAGTGCTTTGTCTGCGGTCAGGAACCGGGTGCGCAGGATGTTTGCATTTGCCGCAGGCACGCCAAAATTCTCCTCCAGAAACGCCGTCAGCAGCGACGGGTTCAGGTTCAGTTCCTGTGCTGCGGGCAGGCAGAG
>CAZUDU010000075.1:0-7584 GCA_964619455.1 uncultured Faecalibacterium sp. | reverse complement strand
AATTCTTCCCGTGTGCCAAAGCTGCGCAGAAAATCATTGCCGCTGCCAAACGGCAGACAGCCCACCGCCGCATTTGCATAGCCCTGCACACCGGAGAGTGCTTCATTGAAGGTGCCGTCGCCGCCTGCCGCAAAGATGCGCAGCTCCTCCCCTGCAAGCTGCGCTTCCTGTGCCGCCTGCTGTGCCAGTTCCCGTGCGTGCCCGGCATACTGCGTGGTGCAGATGGAGTAATCCTCCTCCGAAAGCCCGGCGCGTTCTGCTGCCGCTTCGATCTGCTGCGGGAGCTGTCGGGTACAATCCAGCTTGCCCGCAGTGGGGTTCAACAAAAACAATGTTCGCATGGGGCAGTTCCTCTTTTCCTCGATCCGTTTTCTTCTATGATAGTAGAAAATCCGCCCGGATGCAAGTCAAACCCGCAAAAAGAACCGCTCTTTCATTTACAGCAGCTTCTGATAGACTTGCGTCGTCTTTGCATCGAAGCAGCAGAAGGTCACCTGCATCGGGTAAGACTCGTTTTCTGCCAGCCATGCAGAGACCGTTTCGATCGCGACTTTTGCCGCTTTTTCCAGCGGATAACCATACGCCCCAGTGGAGATCGAAGGGAATGCAATGCTGTGCAGCTGGTTTTGCCGGGCAAGCTCGAGCGAGTTCCGGTAGCAGCTCGCCAACAGCACCGGGTCCTGTTCATCGCCCGACCAGATCGGCCCGACCGTGTGGATGATGAACCTTGCCTTCAGGCGGTAGCCTTTGGTCATCTTCGCCTCACCCGTCCGGCAGCCATGCAGTGTACGGCACTCTTCCAGAAGCTGCGGGCCTGCCGCACGGTGGATGGCGCCATCCACACCGCCGCCGCCCAAAAGGCTCCGGTTTGCCGCATTCACGATGCAATCACGATCCATTGTTGTGATGTCTCCCTGTACGATCTTGATATTCATCCGTACTTCTCCCTCTTCTGTTTTCAGAAAGTCTTCCAGCCATTCTTCTCCCCGCTGGCTCAATAGAAGGCGCCGCAGGATCGGTTTCATTTTATCCGGTGAACGCCGCCATGCCTCCCGTTCAAGTTCTTCCGGCATGCCGTAAAAAGCTTCCGCAATGCCGCCGGTAATACAGGCCAGCGTATCACTGTCTCCGCCCAGCGATACAGCTGTGCGCAGGGCGTCCTCGTAACTCGTACTTTCCAGAAAAGCGGTGATCGCTTCCGGAACAGTCTCCTGGCAGCTCTCGACATGATGATAGTCCGGACGGATCTCATCGCAGCTTCGGCTGAGATCATACCCGAATGCGCGCGTGATGTACTCTTTGATCTGCGGTTTGCTGTGCCCTGTGCGTGCCAGATAGATCGCTGCCGCTGTCGCCTGTGCGCCCTTGATCCCCTCCGGGTGATCATGCGTCACCTCTGCGGTAGCCTTGGCCACCTGTTGGACGGTATACAGATCCTCGTACAGCCAGCCGACCGCAGCGACCCGCATAGCCGAACCGTTCCCGTAGCTGTGATAAGGCCGCGGCGAAGGTGCGATCAGCCAGTTGCGGAATCTGCTGCCATAGCCCGCCCACGGATATTCCCTGCTCCATTTGCGCATTGAGCGGATGGTCTCTTCCCGGATGCGCGGCAGATCCTTGCCGCCCTCCATGACCGCTTCTGCTACTGCGATCGCCATGACCGTATCATCCGAAAAGCGCGACCTGCTGCAAAACAGCGGAAACTCCTTGCTCTTGTGATTGTTCCGGTCAAACTCATACGGGCGGCCAACGATATCGCCCAAAATTGCTCCCAACATCGCTTTTATCCTCCATCTTGTAGTGTGTAGTTTTTCACTGACAAAAGCATATCACACTGCAAAACAGTTTAGGTAAACGGTCAGGCTACATTTCACAGGAACCGAGCTGTTCCTGCTCGTTCTGGCACAAAAGCGTATTGACCTGATTGATATTGTAGATCTTATGTTCCAGACAATACTGCACGATGATGTCCTGTTTGGAACAATTGGAAAACGAAAATCCTGCGCTTTGCAGCAGCGCCTGTGTTTCCGGCACGGTGAGCCGTAAGCTGACGGCCAGTGCCAGCGCCGTCCGTTTGGTCGGCTTGTGATCCGTGTGACTGCGGATCTTAGAGAAGTGCTGGCGGGTCAGGTTTGCGCCGTGGTAAACGTCCGGGTCTTTCAGTCCGCGTTCATCGATCAGCCGGAACAATTGCTCTGAGAAGGACTCCTTCTGCCATCCATCCAGCATCTGATCCAGACTCCGGAGAGGTTCCGGTTCCGGCAGGCACGACTGCGGCTTTTCCGGAAGTTCGCCGCGCGCCGCCCGGCGGCGGACATCCCAGCCCCATCCTTCATCGTTGTGCGCCACATAGTGGTCGTCAATATACTGCTCGACCGAAGCAGAAAGCTTCTGGCTGACCGCGACCGAGTCCCGGTCGTACAGAACAAGGTAGACCATCATTTCGTGCTCAAGCACAAAATGAGTGATCACCTCCACAGCGACCCGGAACGCCTGTTCCTTTGGATAAGCGTAGTGCCCGGTGGAAAGCAGCGGAAACGCAATGGAGGCACACTGGTATTCCAGCGCCAGCTGCAAGGCAGACTCATACGCGCCGGCAAGCTGCTGTTCCTCCTGCCTTGTTCCGCCGTACCAACGCGGACATACCGCATGAAAGACGTATTTTGCCGGCAACGCAAACCCCGGCGTGCAGACCGCCTTGCCCTGCTCGCATCGACCGATCTCTTCACACGCTGCGGTGAGCCGTTCTTCCCCCGCCGCCAGATAGATCCCACGGCTGGTACCGCTGCCCTGCCGAAGCCAGGGGTTTGCCGGGTTGACGATGGCATCCACATTGACCCTTGTGATATCATTCCGAATCATTAAAAATGGCATCCTGCATCCCCCACATACATTCTTTTTATTACAATACCACAGCTTATTCCAAAAAGCAAAACCGCCTGCATAAAATGCTGCCTTCCCGAAATATCGTTCATCTCTCACACTCCGATTTCAAAAGTACAGATTATCGTACTTTCGATTTATTATAATCCTCTCAGATCAAAAAAACACATTCCCAAACCTACAAGGAGGATGCCGTATGAAATACTATGTAACGCTGACCGGGCTGAACTACCGCTTCGGAGTCGAACCATTTCATGTCGGGCAAAAGGTACTGCTCGTCAAGGAGCCGGAAAACGAATTTGACCACGAGGCGATCCGGGCAGAACTGCCGGGGCTTGGTAAGGTCGGTTACGTTGCCAACAGCTCCCGCACCGTACTGGGCGACTGCTTCAGCGCCGGGCGGCTGTATGACAAGATCGGAGACAGCGTACCCGCAAAGGTCATCTATGTTCTGGAGCGCGCCGTTGTCTGCGCGATCAAGGGCAAGCATGCCCTCATGACCGAACACCCAGATCTGCCGATCGAGTTAATGCCCGCGACGCCGGAAGCTGAGATCACGCCGGCAGATGCAGACGAGCCGATCCCGTTCTGAAACGAAAGGAGGATCGTCATGGGGAAACTCACCATCGAGGGACGCGCCTCCCGTGAATATCCGTTTGACCGAATGGTCATCGCTGTCACATTTTGCGCCGTAGAAAGCACTTCTGCCGCTGCGCTGCGAAAGGTCACGAAGCAATCCGAAGAATTTTTGGCGCATCTGGATGCCATGGGGCTGCCGCCGGAAAGCCTCCAGATCAGCACAGATTCTGTTCGGGAGCAGTCCTATTCCGGTAAACGCGAATTCCATGCAAAACGAAAGTTCGAGATCCGTTCCAAGTTTGATATGAAGCTCACGAATCGTATCCGGGAGCTGGTCCAGAAAAACGAATACGAAGCATTCGTTGAGACAGAGTACCAGCACTCCGATCCGGAGCAGATCAAGAGGGAGCTTCTCCAGCTCGCATTCAATGACTCCAAACAGAAAGCTTCTGATATCGCAGCAATGATGGGACAGCGGATCGCCGGGATCAAGTCCGTTACGGTCGGAGACAGTATTCCCGACATCGATCTATGTGCCGCACCTTGCGGAGGGGTCTATGAAGATCTGACTGCCGTTCTTTCCAACCGTGTCGGCGCACCAGTGGAAACCGAATCCGAGCGTGTTGAAGTTATCTGGCTGATCGAGTAACACTCCCTCCTATTTCCTGAGGAACATCAAAAACGCCCGTTCTCTTAACCGAGAGAACGGGCGTTTACGATTATCGTTTTAGATCAGACTCTGCCGCCGTGCAGCTCTGCATACATCTTTGCGCGGCAGTCTGCGACCGCCGGGGTCATATTGACGTAATGCTTGTGCGGGCACTCCAAGCGCAGCTCGCTCTCCCAGGTCTCCTCGGTGAGCTGGCGTGCGATATATTCCTTCTTTTCTGCGATCGAGGGAAGTTCGATCGCAAGCTGACCGTCCAGAACGTGCGGCACCAGCAGCGGCTTGACCGCCGTCGGGGTGAATGTCACGGTGCGCTCGATGGCATCCGAGTCCAGATTGACCATCTTGACCGGCTTGCCCGCTTCGATCACTTCGCCATCCATCGCGATCAGGTCGCACTGCGCCTGACCATTCTCATCGTACAGGCGCCACGGCATCTTTTTGCCCGGGATGATCGCCTTGCTGGCAGAATCCGAGCACTTCATCTTGGGCTGATAGCTGCCATCCGGCTGCTTGACTGCGACCAGCTTATACACACCGCCGAACACCGGATCGGATGCGGAGGTGATCAGATTCTCGCCCACACCGTAGGAGTCGAAGTGTGCGTGTTCGTACATCTCCATGTTGGCGATCTTCTTCTCGTCCAGACCGTTGGAAGCCACCAGCTTAATGTAGGGCTTGCCCGCAGCATCCAACGCCTTGCGCAGACGCTTGGAGCCGCGTGCAAGGTCACCCGAATCGATACGCGCCGCCTTGACACGGCGGTTAGGATCATTGGGATATTTCTCGATGAGGTAGTCGTCCAGCTTGATGAGGTTGGGCAGACCGCTCTCCATGATGTTGTAGGTATCCAGCAACAGGCTGACCGACTCCGGATAGGTATCCGCAAACGCCTTGAACGCCTCGAACTCGGTCGGAAAGAACTCGATGAAGCTGTGTGCCACTGTACCGACTGCCTTGACGTCCTCGCCAAATTTCATCTCTGCAAGGCAGTTTGCAGTGCCGGTGCAGCCGCCCAGGACAGCAGCATATGCACCATCGTTACCCGCACTCTCGCCCTGTGCGCGGCGGGTACCGAACTCCATGACATTACGCGGAGTATGGGTGTTCAGACCCACGATGCGGGTCGCCTTGGTCGCGATCAGGCTGTGGAAGTTCATCGTCTGGAGCAGGTAGGTCTCGATCAGGATCGCACCCACAAGGTCGCACTCGATGCGCACCATCTGCACATGCGGGTAGCAGACGGTGCCTTCCGGCAGAGCATACATATCACCCTTCCAGCGATAGGTGCGCAGGTAATCACAGAACTCCTCGCTCATACCCTTGGTACGCAGCCACCAGATATCCTGTGCATTGAAGTGGTAATTCAGCAAAAAGCGGGTCAGCTTGCGCTGTCCGGCGCTGATGGAGTAACCCTGATTGTCCGGGTTCTTGCGGAAGAACATATCGAACACGAGCTTTGTGTCCTTATAGCCATGCAAAAACAGGCAGTTTGCCATCGTGAATTCATAGAAGTCCACGACCATTGCGGGGTTATCGTAATCCTCGTCAGGGATATAAGGCACGACCTTGATCTCGTCCATGCGTAATTTCCTCTCTTTTTCTCGCCCGGCAGGCTGCTCGCCGCAGCAAGCTCCTGCCGGCTGCTCATCAAACGGAAATGCTCCGTCGGAACACCTTCCACACTGTCATGACAGTGTGTTTCTAATATGATATCACCAATCCGTTTTGGGTGCAAGTGTCTTTGGAAAAACCGACCCATTTTCTGTAAAAAAAGCCCGCCGATCCTCAAAGGGACCGGCGGACATCCGTTTGCTCAGATCAGCCGTTCATGATATTGGGCGTTGCGTTCTTCAGCACAACATCGTGGCTGCCGCCCTCCACGATAGAGGTGGAGGAAACGACCGTCAGCTTTGCCTTCTGCTGCAGCTCCGGGATGGAGAGTGCACCGCAGTTGCACATGGTGCTCTTGACCTTGTACAGCGTGGTCTGCACACCGTCTGCCAGAGGACCTGCATAGGGCACATAGCTGTCCACGCCTTCCTCAAAGCTCAGCTTGGAGGAGCCGCCCAGATCATAGCGCTGCCAGTTGCGGGCACGGTTGGAGCCTTCGCCCCAGTACTCCTTCATATACTGGCCATTGATGCGAACCTTGTTGGTGGGGCTTTCGTCAAAGCGCGCAAAGTAACGGCCCAGCATCACAAAGTCTGCGCCCATTGCCAGCGCCAGCGTGATGTGGTAATCGTGGACGATGCCGCCGTCGGAGCAGATGGGCACATAGATGCCGGTCTCCTTGTAGTACTCATCGCGCGCCTTTGCGACCTCGATGACAGCCGTTGCCTGACCGCGGCCGATACCCTTGGTCTCGCGGGTGATGCAGATGGAACCGCCGCCGATGCCGATCTTGACAAAGTCCGCACCTGCCTCTGCAAGGAAGCGGAAGCCCTCGGCATCGACCACGTTGCCCGCGCCGACCTTGACAGAATCGCCGTAGTGCTCGCGGATCCAGCCGATGGTACGGCTCTGCCACTCGGAGTAGCCCTCAGAGGAATCGATGCACAGCACGTCCACGCCTGCCTCGACCAGAGCGGGAACACGCTCGGCGTAGTCACGGGTGTTGATGCCAGCGCCGACCACATAGCTCTTGTTGGAGTCCAGCAGCTCGTTGGCGTTCTTCTTGTGGGAATCGTAGTCCTTCCGGAAGACCATATACTTCAGGTTGCCCTCGGCATCCACCAGAGGCAGAGTATTGATCTTGTTGTCCCAGATGATGTTGTTGCAGTCATGCAGGGAGGTGTTCTCCGGTGCGGTGACCAGCTTCTCGATCGGGGTCATGAATGCGGTGACCGGTGCATCGTCCGGGGTGTGGTTGACACGGTAATCGCGGGAAGCAACGATACCCATCAGCTTGCCGTTGGGGGTGCCGTCGGCAGTGATAGCAATGGTGGAGTGGCCAGTGCGAGCCTTCAGCTCCAGCACATCGTGCAGGGTCGCAGTAGGAGCAAGGTTGGAGTCAGAGACGACATAGCCTGCCTTGTAGCTCTTGACGCGGCGCACCATGGCGGCCTCGTTCTCAATGGTCTGGGAGCCGTAAATGAAGGAAACACCGCCCTGACGTGCCAGTGCGATGGCCAGTTTATCGCCGGAAACCGACTGCATGATCGCGCTGATCATGGGGATGTTCATCTCCAGCGGGCACTCCTCCTCGCCCTTGCGGTACTTGACCAGCGGGGTCTTGAGGCTGACAGCCGTGGGGACGTTCTCCGCGGAAGAATAGCCGGGGATCAGCAGATATTCGCCAAAAGTACGGGAGGGTTCTTCGTAAAAATAAGCCATTGTCAAACTCCTTTTCTCTTATCGCAGCAACGAATTCCAGCAACAAAATAATTCATGTTTGAGCCACCTAATTTGATTGTATATACTATACCAGAAACCCCCGCAGAATACAAACCCTC
>CAZUDU010000074.1:0-7586 GCA_964619455.1 uncultured Faecalibacterium sp. | reverse complement strand
AGAAGGTACGGAAATATCCGTTCACATACTGCACGGTCTGATCCAGATACAGCCCGACGTCAGGGATCTCGTGATACCGGGGCAGGGCAAAGCCCACAGCACACGCCGCGATGCGGAGTTTCGTTTCAGTTTTCATGCGAATAGTTTAGCGCATTTTTCACCAACTGTCAACGGGAAAACTAAAACTTTTGAAGTAATAATAGAGATAGGTTGACAGGTTTTTGAAAAACCTGTATAATAGGCGAAAGAGATCATAATTTGCGGCCTTTTGCCGCTGAAATGGAGATTTTGCCCATGAAGACTAAAATCGTTGCAGATACCTCTTCCAATCTGTATGAGCTGCCGGGGGTCGACTTTGCAAGCGTCCCGATGAAGATCATTACCGATGAACAGGAATATGTGGACACGACTGAGTTGAACGCGCAGGAGATGGCACAGACCCTGCGTACCTATAAAGGAAAGACTTCGACTTCCTGCCCGAACGTCAGCGACTGGCTGGCTGCGTATGAGGGTGCCGATCAGGTGTTCGTCATCACCATCACAGGCACGCTGTCCGGCAGCTACAATGCGGCGCTTCTGGCGGGTGAGGAATATGAGCAGGAGCATCCGGGTGCAAGAGTTTTTGTGCTGGACAGCCTTTCGGCCGGGCCGGAGCTGCGCCTGATCGCAGAGCGTCTGCGCGCACTGGTGCAGGCAGAAGTGCCGTTCGATGCCATCTGCGAGCAGATCCGTCAATACCACCAGCACACGCACCTGCTCTTTTCGCTGGAATCTCTGGCGAACCTGGCGCGCAACGGCCGTGTCAAGCCTGCAGTGGCAGCAGTGGCGCGGATGCTGGGCATCCGGGTCATCGGCAGAGCGAGCGACCACGGTGAGCTGGAGGTCATCTGCAAGACCCGCGGTGAGCATGGTGCATTGGAGCGCATCGTGCTGGAGCTGAAGGAGCACGGCTACACGAACGGAAAGGTCTGCATTGCACACTGCGGGAACCCGGAGGCTGCCGACCGCCTGAAAAAGATGATCGGTGCGGTGTTCCACGGCGCACAGGTGGAGATCGAGGAATGCGGCGCACTGTGCAGCTACTACGCCGAGATGGGCGGCCTGATGATCGGCTTTGAGGACGGCGAAGCGGCTGTTCTGGAATAAATAATAAAAGCAGATGCCTGACGGGGAATGTTCCTGTCAGGCATCTGCTTTTTTGAAAAAGGCAAACAAAAAGCCACGGTGCAGGACATCGTGGCTCGGTTTTTATTGTGTCAGACGCTTACAGCTTGAACTCTGCGGCCATCTCCTGCACGTCCTCGGCGGCAAAATCGCCCAGAGGCAGGATCAGGCGTGCCAGTGTTGCCTGCGGCAGGGCGGCAAGCTGAGCGCTTTCGTCACAAGCGGGGTCTGCGGAGGGGCAGACGCGGTTCACGCCGTCGGTGTCCAGTTCTACCCGTGCGTGGTGCGCGGTGGCGATGTACTGGATGCCGAGGTTGTCAGCGGCGGTGAGCAGCGCGGCAAAGGCCGGAGTGCCGCTCTCGCGCAGGGCATCGGCAGGCTGATCCGCGAGTGCTTCGGCATTCAGAACGATACACTCGATGCCGAGCGCTTCAGCAGCCTGCTTGGCGGCGGCTGCGGTCTGCTCTTCTGCTGCGGTCAGGCGCACAACGGCGCCTGCTACGGCAAAGCCCTGCTGCTGCAAGATACGCACCGCAACACCGGCGCGCTGGCTGCCGTCCATCTGCATCAGGACTTTATCCTGACTTTCGTAGGTGTCGAACCCGTTCCCGGGCAAAAAAGTATCGCTCATCGTTACTGCCTCCCGCCATGTGCTCTGCTCTGTGCGACTGCGAGCTGATCGCAGCGCTCGTTTTCCGGGTGTCCGGCGTGACCCTTGACCCAGACGTAAGTGATCTTGTGCCGTGCTTCCTGCTCCAGTGCCTGCGCCCAGAGATCCGGGTTCAGGGCGGGGGAGCCGTCCGACTTCTTCCAGCCGCGGCGCTGCCAGCCCTTTGCCCAGCCTTTTTCCAGCCCGTTGATGACATACTGGCTGTCGGAGCACAGACGCACCTCGCACGGCTCTTTGAGCTGGCGCAGGGCCTCGATGAAGGCGGTCAGCTCCATCCGGTTGTTGGTGGTGGACGCATCGCCGCCGCTCAGCTCCTTTTCATAGACCTTGCCATTGAAGCGGTAGCGCAGCACGGCGCCCCACCCGCCGGGGCCGGGGTTGCCGCTGCACGCGCCATCGGTGTAAACTTCGACCTGTTTCATGCAGTTCTCCTCGTGTGATTCAATACCTCTATTTAGCGCTATTTTAACAGGGATGTCAAGAGCAAATGCATAATTGAGTGCCCATCTGCCAAAGCTTGGAATTGACAAAAACGGCAGGAAATACTATACTTGTGCTAACAAAATGCGTATAGGGGCAGGTGTGGAGCCTGCCCGATGCTCCCATGCAGAAGCCACGGTCGCATTGAACAAATGGACTCTTCTGGCAAAAGGATTCTGACGGGACGAACAGCGGTGCCAAAAAGCACGCTGACAAACTGTTTCTATACGATGCATCTATCGGAAGCCGATGCGAATTCAGGTGCTTCCCCGTGCGTCACACAGTCGGCTCAAGGTGAGCGCGGCTGTGCGTTGCAATTATTTTTGGAGGTAACAATGGCACAGACGAACGAAAACCACCGCGCAGCAGCGCCCGCAAAAAATGCAGAATCCGGCGAAAAGCGTGCCCGCACGACCCGCCGCCCGTATTATAACCGCCGCCCCCGCCGTCCGCAGCAGCCCAAAGAGGCGGCAACGCCGGTGCATCTGTACCCGCTGGGCGGTCTGGGTGAAGTGGGCAAGAACATGACCGTTTACGAGTGCAACGGTGATATGATCATCGTGGACTGCGGTCTGGTCTTCCCGGACAGCGAGATGTACGGCGTGGATATGGTCATCCCGGACTTCACCTTTGTGGTGCAGAACAAGGACAAGATCCGCGGTCTGCTCATCACCCATGGTCACGAGGATCACATCGGCAGCATCCCGTATCTGCTCCAGAAATTCGATGTGCCGGTCTACGGCACCCGGCTGACCTGCGGTCTGATCCGCAACAAGCTGGAGGAGTTCGGGCTGGCTGGCAAGACCAAATTCGTGGAGATCACCCCCCGCCAGAAGGTCAAGCTGGGCTGCTTTACCGTGGAGCCGATCCATGTCAACCACTCCATTCCGGATGCTGTGGCCTTTGCGATCGACAGCCCGGCGGGCACCATCATCCAGACGGGCGACTTCAAGATCGACTACACCCCGCTCGCCTGCGGCCCCACGGATCTGTCTACCCTCGCGGAGTACGGTCAGCGCGGTGTGCTGGCCCTGCTGAGCGATTCGACCAACTCCGAGCGTGCGGGCTTCACCGCCACCGAGCAGAAGGTCGCCGCCGGTGTCCGCAACCTGTTTGCCCGTGCACGCAACAAGCGCATCATCGTTGCGACCTTTGCTTCCAACATCTATCGTGTGCAGCAGATCATCGATCTGGCGGTCGAGGATGGGCGCAAGGTCGCCTTCAGCGGGCGCAGCATGGTCAATAATACCGCCATGGCGCAGGAGCTGGGCTATATGCACATCCCGGAGGGGACGCTCATCAGCGTGGATGAGCTGAACCAGTATCCGCCGGAGCAGGTGGTGCTGATCACCACCGGCAGTCAGGGCGAGCCGCTCAGTGCGCTGAGCCGGATGTCTACCTGCAGCCACCGTCAGGTGCGCGTTGGCCCCGGCGACTTTATCATCATTTCGGCAAACCCCATCCCCGGCAACGAGAAGAGCGTGACCAAGATCGTCAACGGTCTGCTGCTGCTGGGGGCAGAGGTCATCTATGAGAGCATGTATGACATCCACGTTTCGGGTCATGCCTGCCAGGAGGAGCAGAAGCTGATGCTCACCCTGACCAAACCCAAGTATTTCCTGCCGGTGCACGGCGAGTACAAGCAGCTCAAAAAGCACGCGCTGACGGCGGCAAGCCTTGGCATCCCCACAAGCAACATCCTGATCGCAGAGAACGGCTCCAACGTCATCCTCTCGCAGGACGAAATGAAGCTGGGCGAGCCGGTCACAGCCGGTGCCGTGATGGTGGACGGTCTGGGCGTGGGTGACGTGGGCAACGTTGTCCTGCGTGACCGCAAGCATCTGTCTGAGGATGGCCTGGTCATCATCGTGGCAACGGTGGACAGCAAGACCGGCAAGGTGCTGGCAGGCCCGGATCTGGTCAGCCGCGGCTTTGTCTATGTGCGCGAGAACGAGAGCCTGATGGACGGCGCCCAGAGCATTGTGGAAAATGCGCTGGATCGCTGCGTGGAAGAGCACGTCCGCGATTGGAACAGCGTCAAGACCCGTGTGCGGGAGGCACTGAGCAGCTATATCTATCGCCGTACCAAACGCAGCCCCATGATCCTCCCCATCCTGATGGAGGTCTGAGCGGGCAACAACCGCCCGGCAGTTTGCTGCGGCGGGGCAGGAGGCAAATGATCTGATGAAACAAAAACCGAGATGGTCACTGGAGATGCTGACGGCTGCGCTGGCAGTGCTGTGTGCGCTGCTGCTGATCCTGACACTGATCCAGAACCCGAAAACATGGTATCCGCTTTTGCTCCTGATCGTGGTGTGGGGCGTGTTTATGGTGGTGTTCCGGTATCAGCTTCGGCGCTGGATCAACCGCTGGGTGCGCGGCACGAGCTTTGAAAGCTCCAAGACCCAGTTCAGTCTGGAGCCGCTGTCTCAGCCGGCAGCGCTGCTTTCCGGTGAGACGGTGCTGTGGTACAACGCACAGTTCCGCCAGCGGCTGATGGCAGACACCGATCTGCTGGTCAGCCGTGTGCAGAAGATCCTGCCCGGATTGGATCTGCAGCAGTGCCGTACCAAAGAGGGGCAGATCCTGACCCTTGCGGACGGTATCTGGAGCGTGCACAGCTCCACGGTGCCCGGCAATGCCGAGAGCATGACCCTGCTCGTTCTGAACGAAGAGACCGCGCTGCGCCGTGTGGAAGCGGAGTACAAGGCGAGCCGTCCGGGTTACCTTGTGTTCCTTGTGGACGGCTACGATGATGTGTTCGGTGATATGCTGGACAGCGAGCGTGCCCGTCTGCTGGAGGGCATCAACCGCACGCTGGAGGATATGATCGCCCGCGGCAGCGGTTTTCTGCGCCGTGTGGCGAGCGGACGCTACATCGCCGTGGTGGAAGAACGTCAGATGGAGCAGTTCGCCAAGCGCGGCTATGATGTTCTGGATAAGATCCGTGCGCTGGATCCCAGCGTGAACCTGTCCATCTCCATCGGCATCGGGCGCGGCGCCAAGACCCTGCGCGAAGCACAGGATATGGCGGTGCAGGCGCTGGATATGGCACAGGGGCGCGGCGGCGATCAGGCGGCAGAGATGACCCCGGACGGTTTTACCTTTTACGGCGGCGTGAGCCACGGTGTGGAAAAGCGCAGCAAGGTACGCAGCCGCATCGTGGCAGACCAGCTGGTCAAGCTCATCAAGGAAGCAGATCATGTGGTCATCATGGGCCACCGGATGAGCGATCTGGATGCCATCGGCGCGGCAGAAGGCGTGCTGCGCATCTGTAAGATCTGCGATATTCCGGCTGTGATCGCGGTGCGGAGAGACGCGACCCTTGCAGGTTCGCTCATCGAAGCACTGTGCAAGGCAGGGCAGCGGGATGACTTTATCGACCCCAAGGATGCTTTGCCCATCATCTCCAAGCGTACCTTGTGCGTGGTGGTGGATACATATCAGGTAGGTCTGGTCGAAAGCAAGGAGATCCTTGAAAAATGCGGCAAGGTGGCAGTCATCGATCACCACCGCAAGGGCGTTGGTTACATCGAGAACCCGGCGCTGGTCTGCCACGAGCCGTATTCCTCTTCGACCAGTGAGCTGGTCACCGAGCTGCTGCAGTATGTCGGCGAGCGCGACGACAAGCCGAACCGTATCGAGGCGGAGGGCTTGCTTTCCGGTATCATGCTGGATACGCAGGACTTTACCCTGCACACAGGTGTGCGCACCTTTGAAGCGGCTGCAGCGCTGCGGCGCTACGGTGCCGAGACCGAGCATGTCCGACAGCTGTTCGATGTGACGATGGTGGAATACAATGCCAAAGCGGCGTTGGTGGAAGCGGCGCAGATGTACAGGAACTGTGCGATTTCCATCGGCGGCGAGATCGCGCCCGAAGCGCGGGTCGCGGTGGCACAGGCGGCCAACGATCTGCTGCGCATTCAGGATGTGGATGCGAGCTTTGTTGCCGTACAGGTGGGCAGCGGTGTCAATATTTCGGCGCGCAGCCTTGGCGCGGTGAACGTGCAGGTCATTATGGAATCGCTGGGCGGCGGCGGTCATCAGACGATGGCGGCGGCGCAGCTCAAGCATATCACCCCGCAGGCGGCGCGCTCCCGCATCGAGAGCGCGATCGACCAGTATTGGGCATCGCAGAAAAAGAGCGGGATCGAAGGATCCTGAACGAGAAAGGGAACAGTATGAAACAGTACGATTATCTGATCGTGGGCGCAGGCCTGTTTGGCGCAGTCTTTGCACAGGAAGCCAAAAAGGCAGGCAAGCACTGCCTTGTCATCGACAAGCGTGACCATATCGCAGGCAACATCTATACCGAGCCGGTGGAGGGCATCAACGTTCACCGCTATGGTGCGCACATCTTTCACACCAACAATAAGGCAGTGTGGCAGTATGTGGGCCAGTTTGCGGAGTTCAACCGCTACACCAACAGCCCGGTGGCGAACTACCACGGTGAGATCTACAACCTGCCCTTCAACATGAACACCTTCAACAAGATGTGGGGCGTGGTCACCCCTGCCGAGGCAAAGGCAAAGATCGAGAGCCAGCGTGCCGAAGCAGGCATCACCGACCCGCAGAACCTCGAAGAGCAGGCGATCAGTCTGGTGGGCACCGACATCTACGAAAAGCTGGTCAAGGGCTATACCGGCAAGCAGTGGGGCCGCCCCTGCACCGAGCTGCCCGCGTTCATCATCAAGCGTCTGCCGGTGCGTTTCACCTACGATGACAACTATTTCAACGCACTGTATCAGGGCATCCCGAACGGCGGCTATACCGCGATGGTGGAAAAGATGCTGGACGGCACCGAAGTCCGCCTGAACGTGGATTACCTCGCCAATAAGGCAGAGCTGGACGCGCTGGCAGAGAAAGTCGTCTACACCGGCCCGGTGGATGCATACTTTGACTACAAGCTGGGCGCGCTGCAGTACCGCAGCGTCCGGTTCGAGACCGAGGTTCTGGACACCGAAAACTATCAGGGCAATGCTGTCGTGAACTATACCGATGCAGAGACCCCCTATACCCGCATCATCGAGCACAAGCACTTCGAGTTCGGCACCCAGCCTAAGACGGTCATCAGCCGTGAGTACAGTGCTGAGTGGAAAAAGGGCGATGAGCCGTATTATCCGGTCAATGACGAGAAGAACGGCGCGCTCTATGCTGAGTACAAGAAGCTTGCCGATGCTGAGCCGGGCGTGATCTTCGGCGGCCGTCTGGGCGAGTACAAGTACTACGATATGGATAAGGTCATCGAAGTGGCACTGGATGTTGCCGCAAA